>JAYYRF010000437.1:0-5706 GCA_036127535.1 Myxococcota bacterium
ACCGATGAAACCCGATCCGTTTTATGCAACGGATTTACGTACCGACCTCCCCACCCTGGCGGAGCGTTTACAACAAGCTGGATACCAAACGGCTTCTTTCTCCGGAAATCGTTTAATCGGACCCAATTTTAATATGGTACGTGGATTTGAAACCGCAGAGTTTTTAGATGACGATTCCAAGGTCATTCGCAGAGCCCAAGAGTATCTCGAACAGAAGGGTTCCAAACCGCTTTTCCTATTCATCAACCTAATGAGTGCCCACACTCCTTGGTTTAGAAACCCAATCGATTGGGTTATGCAGCATGCAGAATCTCTTACCCCTGAGACAGCGCCGGATTGGGTTCGTCCTCACCTTTTGCCCAAAGGAATCGGTCTACACCCTTTTCATCCCTACATGAAAGAGAGTTTGGTCTTCCACTACATCTCGGGAAAAAAAGATATACCTGAATCTGGTTTTACCCTGATTCGAGATCTCTACGATGGTGAATTGCGTCGAAGTGATGAACATCTTGGAATGCTGCTTTCTTCTTGGCCAGATCAAAACAGCGTCGTGGCTGTCACTTCTGATCACGGAGAATACCTCGGAGAACACCGTCTACTCGAACATGGCCGTACGCTGTACCCCGAAGTACTTCACGTTCCGTTGGCCATCAAAGCCCCCAATCTTCCGTCCAAACGCGTTATTGATGCCCCTGTACCCATGCATTGGCTGCACGACGAAATTTTAATGCAGGCAGGTATCCCCGCAGAAAATTCTTTATTCAAACCCCCAACAGCGGTGTATGCGGCAGCGTATATCGATGACTATTGGGCCAAACATCTCGGACATCCATTTGACAAAGGATACAGACTCAAACGCGAGAACGAAGTGATTCATTTAATGGATTCTCAATACACTTGTACGCGTTATATTCTAAAAGAGCGATACCTTCTCGACCCTTCTTCGGACAACTGTACCGACTCGACGAAGGAAGAACTCGCCAAACTCTTCTCGCAATCGCAATCGGGCGCAACGGTACAACCAGACATCGAGACCCTAGAAATGCTTAAAAAGCTCGGCTACGTTGGAGAAAATGAGTAGAATCCTACAAATGCTGCTCTTGATATTCTCTTCTCTTCTTCTGATGGGATCGCGAAACATTGGAAGTGCTAAAAAGCTGGAAGGAAAAGTCTATACTCTGATTATTTTCATTTCCGACACAACAGATCAATGGACTACGCAACAAAAAAACCAAATGATACAGCAAGTGATTGACGCCGAGGATTGGCGATCGAAGCAAGCGCAGGTCTATGGTAAGACGCTCGCGTTTGAACACGGCTCATACGGGTTAGAGACAGACATTGAACTGTCGAATCTTCCCGAGGGATTGGCCTCGGGAAAAGAAGATGTATCGATTCTGATCCGTACCATGCAAAAAATTGGTTTCAAAAACAACGAAGACTTGAACGCGCATATTCAAGCAGATCATATCCAAGTGCTCTTATTTTTAAAAAAGAACGGAAACAGTTACTCTATGCCATTTGAAGAAGGTTTAGATTCGATCTACGAGCTAGAAGCCGTTGTTCTATATGAGAAATTCGAAGAGCACCTCCCCCTTTGCACGGCTTGTATTGCACACGAAACGTTGCACATATTTGGAGCGTGGGATCTGTACAAAACCTTTCAAACAACTGCCAAACAGGAAGAAATCGCTCGAAAAAGATACCCCAATTCGATCATGCTGCGAACAACCTACAACATCTTCGATTTGGAAATCGATCCCAGAACGGCTTGGAGGATCGGTTGGAGAGAGACCAAACCGACAAACGGCGAATTCTTTAGACCCTACAGCCCACCGCCAGAAAAGAGGTGAACCTCACCGTGGTAATGGCCGCTACCGACAACCACATCGTTGTAACCATCGCCATTAAAATCTCCTGATGATGCAAAACTGCTGCCAATACGTGCTTCATTGCTATCGCCGATAAATTGAGCCGCCGTTGTACCTTCTAAACCAACGGTTTCCAGTTCGATATCCCCCACTGGGATTCCGGTGGCGCTCTCCCACCAGTCACTTCGAAAACTGGGTCCACCATATAGAAGATAGGACGCACCACCATTTTGACTGTGTACAGAATATTTGGGCGCTCCCACCATGAGTTCTTGGTAACCATCACCGTTGATATCGTTAATGAAATCGATCTGATTCACATTATCGGAAGCGCTTCCAACAAAACGAACGGCGCCGATGGCACTGGGCGACGCCGACGAGAATGCGTCTTCCATAGTGTATGTTGCAGCACTTTCGTAAAAGCCCGGTATGATGTATGCAACACCAGCACCATTTTCAGCACCGGGCGCCGAAGCAAAAAATTCCTCGTCACCATCTCCGTCCAGATCCTTGGTTCCTTTGAGATAGGTACCCGTCTTGGATTGCTCCGATACACCATGAAGCGTCAACTCCACCAGTGAAGTCAAATATTGAACCGATGGAATCACCGGTATGTCGCGGCCGTATACAACCTGAACAACTCCTGTATTGTTTTGTTGCGTAGGCGAACCAATAATGATGTCTCCATACCCATCACCATCCAAGTCCGCACCCGCAATACTCTCGCCAATCTTATCAAAGGTCTCATCCCCCAAGATTTTTAAATGCGCCTCGTCATTTATATCGATCGAGTTTGGTAAGGCGGCTAAATCGCCGGAGTAGAGAACGTAGACCGCACCGGCCTGTGTAGCGGAATCGTCGTCACCATAAGCGCCCAATGCAATATCGAGGAGACCATCTCCATCCAAATCGGGTATGAAGCTTTGCGCAAACCCAAGTTGGTCTTGGCCTCTGAGCCCCTTGATATGCAAGAGTTGTGTATCTATAGCGTTGTTTTCTAGGTTATCAGCGAGATGCTGGTCGAGATTGAGTTCTTTGTCCGCTCCACACGGCTCCTGTGAAAACAGTAGAAAAGCAGCACCAACAGCCGCTAACCCCTGTGGCTGCCATCCCGGCGCTCCAAGCAGGAGATCGGCTTTACCATCGCCATTAAAATCACCTCCGGAGGTCATGGCACGAGAGAGTTGGGCTTGCTGGCTATCGGTGGAGAGTACGCACCCATAATTACTCGAGGAGCTCATATCTTTGAGACCTATCGCAGGTCCATTGACGATGAACGCCTTTGAACGGATGTACCCACCCAAAACAATATCATCATAGCCATCTTCGTTGAAATCACCGGCATAGGCCAGTGAACTTCCTAAATAGTGATCATTGAGACCGTAAAAGACAGTCTCGGCTTGGGTGAGCGCTTGCTCACCGAGTGGAAAACAATCGGATGGCGTACTCGGAACACAATCGGAATCCAGTCCATCATTACAGTAGTCCGCGTTGCCCGGAAAAACGTCGGGGTTTTCATCGTCGCAATCACGGGTCTCGCTGTAGGGGATTTGGTCATCTTCCGGCTCGCAAGAAATAGAAACAGCTCCCTCTTCGTCTGAGCCCCAACCATCATCGTCAGCATCGGTTAACCAAGTGTAATTGAGCAAATCAGCATCTTGCTCGTAAACGACAAATTCAGCGCTATCGCTCACCCGATTGGCGGACATATCTTCGACAAAAACCTCCACGGAGAAACATCCATTTTCTTCCGTGTAAAGAAACGAAGCCAAACCATCTTCTTCAGGATGTCGTGGGGCATCTTCGTATAGGAGCCCGTTGATATACCATTCCAAGGTCATCCCGGGAAGATATTCTTCGGGGTCCGTGATCTGTGCGATAATCTCCGCACCATCGCTGCGCAAAAAGATTGCGTCTTCCTCGTTTGGGGAGAGAAGCTCTATTGTGGGCGCCTCGTTGGGTGATACCACAATTGCGAGTTCATCTTCTCCCGTGTTCCCCATCGAATTCGTTACCTTGAGTGTGAGCGTGTGGGCTCCAAGGGTCAAGGTATCTGTGGTTCGAATCTCCCATGATGCGGCTCCCTCCTCCGTCGTAATTTCGAGATCTCCGTCTATATCTGAGGTCAATTGAATATACGCATCAGAAAGCGAACGACCGCAAGGATCATTCAATACACTTTCCACAAGCAAAAGACTCCCTTGAGAAGCGACGTGTTGATCCGCAGGAAAAAGAATCTCTACCCCCAGATCTTGCGAGCAAGGAACCAGCTTATTATCGGTGCAAGCGAGGATGGAAATGGGAAATAATAAGAACAAACGCATGGAACAAACCCCACTATGAGATTGTAAAGATAGACGATTATGGGCACTCAACTTGGAGGACAAATGGAGCATCATCTCCGCTTTGCGACTCGACAACAATAATGTAGGATGCGGTCTCGCTTGTATCATACATTTGTACGCTATCGGTAAGAGCGGCATTTTTTCCAGAATGTGCATTGTCATTCCGACATGGACCACACGTCTCGTATGGACATTCGCCGAAATCATCATCATAGGTTTTGAAGTACCAAAGATCCGTATTTTCGCAGGGGCTGATCAAGTTCACCTGCACCGAACCGTTACCCGGATGATTGAAATAGTATACGCGCTCTGTTGATGAGTAATCGGAATTATTACTGGCCATCGCGTACCAATCCGTGTACAGTTCGGAATCGAAGAAGGTACTGTTCCCCCCACCCGTGTTGCTGGCGATAACATCACCACAATCTAAGAAGCCCGTGAAGCAGGATTGTTCGTCTGGAGCCCCAACATCGCTGTATTCACCGTCACAGTCAATGCTGTTCGCCAAATCCAATACGGGGTCTCCGGTGGATTGAGAGCCTGAATCATCTTCCCCAGAGTCTTCGTTCGAGTTGCCGCTACCAGTATTTGTACCCGCATTGGAATCGGTGTCGGATCCGCTATCCGTAATGGCGTCACTGTCTTGCGTGATATCACCGGTGTCTATGACTGGATTCTCCCCCAAAGGTTGCGTTTGTTTTTCAAACAGAGCGCAGCCCAATGTGGCTGTAAAATATAAAAACATCATGTTCTCCTTCTATATTCATTTTTCATTCGTTAAATGAAATATAAAACATTGTACTCGATTTTCAATCTACACCCGAAAATGCTTCCTTTTCTCTTCCTATTCGCCTGTACTCAAATGGATAAATCTGTTGATATTGCTTTACCAAAAGCAGTTTTAAACGATTTTTCAAAAATAAATTTTCCTCAGGCGAAAGCCTTGGTTGCCGGTACTTTTGTGACGGTACCAAACCACAGTTCGCTGTCGTATTTACAAAGGGGGCGTCCTGCTCCTTTTTTTCTACAAGAGGCCATTGTGGTGGAGAGTAACGCTCAACTGACAAAAGTAAAACTATCAGAGGGGGAATTCACGATCCTACCGACGGGTCTCTTGTTACCGGCTTCAGAGACGAACGATACATTATTTTTGGTCTTGCACCAAGGCCGTCTCCAGTACGCGACCAAAGACAAAGAAGCGAACATCACTCTTTCTACTCATGAAATCGTTTCGCCATCATTCACCATCGAAATAAAATCAGATGAAACCGGTAGCTCTCTACGCTGTAATGAGAACCAATTTCGAATGTTGCTTCTCAAAGGAGAAGAAGAATATTCTGTGTTGTCGTACTCAAATGAATTGGAAACAATCCCCAAAGACCAATGCATCCACCTACCCGTCACTCCCGAAGTTCTCCCGGAGATGAACGTACGAATCCCTTACCTCGGAACATATACAGAAGGAACCGTGTTGAAGCAAAGTAAGTCCT
>JAYYRF010000438.1:0-5051 GCA_036127535.1 Myxococcota bacterium
TATCGACCACCGCAGTGGCTAAAGTCTGCCATTAGCAGTGCCAATCTCGATCAACCGGGCTTATTGATTTTAGACGATTTCAACCGAGCAGAGAAGCGCATTCTGCAAGGATGCATGCAGCTGCTGCAGATGAATGCTTTGTTTTCTTGGTCTCTGCCGCCGCGTTGGCAAATTATCCTAACCGCAAACCCGGAAGGTGGGGCGTATAACGTTACGGAAATGGATGATGCGATGTTGACGCGTATGCTGCATGTAACCATGAAGTTTGACCCGGCTTCTTGGGCGGCCTGGGCGGTGCGAGCTGGTATCGATCACCGGGGTATCGATTTCGTCCTCACCTATCCGGAAGTGGTTTCGGGGATTCGGACTACAGCACGCTCTTTGACCCAGTTTTTTGAGCAAATTGAGCCGATCCAAGACTTGGATAGCGAGGAGAATTGCCGTATGGTGAGTATCCTGGGCAAAGCCGCATTGGAATCGGAAACCGTCGATAAATTCCTCTACTTTTGCAAGCACGTTAAGAATACCTTAATCCAGCCCCTGGAAATTTTAGAGGCAAAGGATTTTGAGCGGGATGTAGCGGTCCGTCTCAAGAGACTCATTTCAGGTGACGGAGCGGAAAAACGCATCGATCGTCTCAAAACCATCTGCACCCGCTTACAAATTCACGTCACGCGTCCCGAGTATCAGTTTGAAAATCAGCACAAAGAAAACATGGTTTCATTTTTACTCAACGAGGAGATGGATTCTGCTCTGCGGTTCAATCTGCAGCGTACGTTGCTGAGTTCCAAAAATGCACCCGTGGCCAAGCGATTGATACACGACCGCGATGTGGGGCGTGCGATCCTCTCATCGCTGTAGATTTTCATGTTCGTGAACCCATCGGAAGAGCAGCTTAAGCGTCGGGAACGCACGCTCGACGAGGTCGGTCGCTGTCTGAATCATATGTTCCTCGGCTTGTTTAGTATGGAACGGGCGGAGCCTCTTCATTCGCAAGTACTACAGTTTCTACCCAAGCGTGTCACCGATACGGATACACCTTCGATTGCTTTGTCTTTGCGAAATGATGGACTCTTTCTGCTGATAAACCACGATTATTTTTTTCATACGCTGACATCGACCGAAGAACGTTGTGCTGCTTTGCGACACGAAGAAAATTATCTCTTTTTGCATCTCCCTTTTCGGGCACAAAAATATCGCGAACAATTGTTTCAAAACCGTTTGCGGGAATCGACCTTTGACGAGAGTCGCGACATCGATTGGGATTTTTCCTTGTTCAAAATGCTCGCTTATATCGAAAGTAGTCAGTTCATTCGTGGCTATGCTCCGCTAAAAGATGCCGTACGTCTTTCGGATTACCCAGATTTGAAGATTCCACCCGCATCTTCGACCGAGCAGATGTACAGCATGCTGTATCCATACTGGCGCACGATGTGTGATACCATCGAACGCGCTCCGAATTTCTCTGGTGTACCCGATCGGTCTATCGTGGTCTCTTTGTACAGAATGTTTCAGCAGACGTCTCATTCCGATACCCAGCACTGGGATGGAGAGCAAAGCTACGATACCCACGGGAACCCCGTTTCCAAGCGAAATTTGGTTGACCATGACTATGATCTGCTGGAAAAAGAAGTGCAGCGTATTTTGGTCTCGGCACGGGAAGCACTGCCGCTCGACGCGATCGAAGGTATCGACGACGATGTACATCGACAATTCGACGGTTATCTCGCCCAGCGTAATTTAAAGCGAACCGATCCCGTTGTCGCAAAAGCTGCCGACAAAGAGTTATCGCGGATTATAAACCGGTTCTTTCTCAAGGACCCATTTTTTGCCCATTTTTTAATGGGTTGTGTCCGAAAAATGACCGATACCATATCAACGGCGGGTGTGGCTCTGTTTCGCAAATACATCGTGTTGTTTATCAATCCGGATTTTTTCATGAATCAGCTCAAGAATACTGCGGAACGTGGTGCGGTATTGAAGCACGAGGCACTGCATATCATTCTCAAGCATGTCATTCAGATGCGAAATCCTCGATTTCCCAATAAGCGTCTGTACAATATTGCCGCAGACTTAGAGGTCAACCAGATGATCGGTGGAAACTGGATTCTTCCAAGTGGTGCGTTGCAGATAGATAAACCTCCCTTTTCGAATATGGAGCTACCCGCAAACGATGTGGCTGAAACCTACTACAAGCTCTTAAACCAAGTATTGGATACGAATCATTCTGAGAAGCATGCGCTGCGCGACATCTTGCAAGAGGATGGGTCGGTTGGCGGACACTCCGACCATCGGGGCTGGGAATCCCCAAAGGGCTCTACGGGTGAGGGGGCGGGGAGCGATACGGGAGAACCAAACGATTATTGGGGCTCCATACACGGTGCGAAAGGCTTTGATATCGACGCGCATGAACGCGGAATTGAACGAACGTGTAAAGAGGCGGTCGATGCATTGGGCTCGAGAGCCGGGAATTTACCGGGACGTCTACGCGATTTGTTTAAAAAATGGGAGCAAATTCGACAGCCCCGCATAGATTGGAAGCGGGAGTTGCGCCTTTTTGTTTCAGCAAACCCCTCGACTACACTCAAACGATCTATGCGCAAAAAATCCAAGCGCTACTTTGATCGGATCCGCCAGTCTCTTGCGATTAAGCCTCTCACGGCCGATGTCATTCACGCTTTGGCACGAGCCTACCCACAAAAACTTCCATCGATCCGATGGTGTGAACTCGAGCGTTCCTTGCAAAACGACATCCGTCGCGTTTTTCCCAAGATTGACACCTTCGATCTGCAAGTCCCCTTACCGCTCCAGCAACTGTCTTATTTTGTCGTTCATCAACTCTGTGTACGCCATCCCGTCGACTGGCCGTCCTGGTCCGATGTCCCGGACAGTATTTTGAAACGATTGAAACTCTACCGTGTGCCACTGGATCCGACCATGGTTCCGATAGAGGTGATTCTGTCGCTTCGTACGCATTACCCAAAAATGCTCCCTCAACTGTCTTGGGATGAGCATTTTGGTCGAGCAGAACAAAGGCGCATCCAAAAAGAGCATCGACACATTCAATGGCCTCTGTGGAGTGTTTTGCCAGCGGAGGAATTACTCAAATTGCAACAGCGTCATCCCGAATTGTTCCAAATGACGTGGGAGGAACTGCCGGTTGATTTTCGTGCGCGGTTTACCTATATCGATTTTTCAGGGGCGCAGCCCTTTCGGGTCGATCGTATTCTCTTGCGCCCCATTCCCGGTTTGAAAAAGGAAAGAGACAAACCGACGATACTGATTATCATCGATACCTCGGGATCGATGTCGGATACGGATATCGAATATGTTTTTGCCGAAGTGGATGGAATCTACCGCTTGGGATGCGAAGTGCATATATTGCAAGCGGATACCGCACCACAACTTTACTACAAATATAATGGAGACAAACCCATTGCCGGTCGAGGAGGCACCTCTTTTGACCCCGCTTTGCAGTGGGCGAACGATGCTCGGAATGGTGTACGACTGGCGACTAAGATTGGGGGGGACGTCTCGGAACAAGATATACAATTGCATGTCGATGGTATCGTATATCTTACCGATGGATATGCTTCTACTCCAAACGTTAAGCCCTACTGCCGAATTTTATGGGTTTTGACACCGGACGGAACGGATCGAGGACTGCGGCGATCCGAGCACCCTGGAGAGATCCTTCGTCTTCCTCCTTATGAAGGCCGCTAAGTAGCCCACAATAGAAATACAAATAAGCATCTTCAATCTGATATACTCTTGATTGAATGTTCCTCTTGATAAAACGATGGATTTTGGCATGAGAAGTATAGTTTTGTTTGCGCTGTTTGGTTGCAGAACCGAAAAACCCGCCACGATTGTGGATACCGACTTGAATGATGTGGATGCAGATGGATATGTCGATGAGGACTGCGATGATAGTAACAGTGCGATTCATCCCGGTGCGGATGAGATTTGTGATGGAATCGACAACAACTGTGACGGGAATATCGACGAAGGGGTTCGTACCGACTTTTTCACGGACTCGGACGGGGATGGGTTTGGAGATCCCGCCATTGTGATTCAGGCGTGTGAAGTACCAGATGGGTTTGTCGAAAACGGATCGGATTGTGACGACAACAGCGATCTCTCTTATCCGGGTGCAGAAGAAATTTGTGATGGTTTGGACAACGACTGTAACGAAGAAATCGATGAGGGATTGGACATCTCTTTCTTTGTTGATGGGGACGAGGATGGGTTTGGAGACGATGATCAGGTTGTACAGGGATGCCAGCCTGCGTTTGGGCTCTCTCAAATCGGTGGTGACTGCAACGATGACGATGCGTCTATTTCTCCCATCGCCAACGAACTGTGTGACGGGGTCGATAACAATTGCAACGGAACGTTCGATGAAGGCGTGATGACTACCTACTACAACGACGTCGATGGAGACGGGTTTGGTGATGACGGACAGAGCATCGAAGCGTGTGAAGCACCCGAAGGCTATGTGCTTATCGGCGGTGATTGCAACGATGTCGACACACAGGTCTTTCCGGACGCATCGGAAGTGTGTGATGGACAAGACAATAACTGCGACGGTATTTCTGATGAGAACTCCGCCCTCGATACGGAAACCTTCTATCTCGATGCGGATGAGGACGGGTTTGGAGATCCCGCGAACACCATCGCTGCCTGTGAAAGGCCATCGGGTTACGCGGTCTCTGACACCGACTGCGATGACGGAGAGCCGTCTGTTTATCCGGGCGCGAGTGAAACCTGTAACGGTAGAGACGACAACTGCGACGATGAAATTGATGAAGACAGCGCGATAGATGCTTTGGTTTGGTATTCGGATTCCGATGGTGATGGCTATGGAGATCCCAACCATCCACATCTGTCTTGTATTCTCCAAAATGGTTACAGTGCGGATAATGGAGACTGCAACGATAACGATGAAGATAGCTATCCCGGTGCGAGTGAGTACTGTAACGCGAAGGATGATGATTGTGATGGTGATATCGATGAATCCGATGCGGTGAATGCATCCACCTATTACGAAG
>JAYYRF010000439.1:0-14528 GCA_036127535.1 Myxococcota bacterium
CTTCAAAATTTAATCCCCTTGAGACGAATAAGGGTATATTTTTCAGTATACGTCGTTTGGAGGAAAGAATGATTTTATGGTCATGGTTTGCATGCAGTCCGCAGGGGAAACCCCACATCGAAGGAACCGATACGACAGTGGTTTGGGAAAGACCGGAAGAATTTGAAGCGGTTGCGGCACAGATTGAATCAGATCTTACCAGCCTTGGAAGCCCCAACGCCGCCTTTGCCTTCTTTCAAAATGGTGAAATCGTTTATGCCGAAGGTTTTGGTGGGGAAACGTCACCAGAGAGCCTCTTTCGCGTGGCTTCAATTACCAAATCGATGACGGCAGCGGCTTTGCTGCAGCAAAAAGACCAAGGGAACGTTAATTTGTCGACAAAGCTGGTGGACATTGACAACACGCTTCGATCCGTCAAAAGCCCACAACGTCTGCCGGAAGTCGATGTTGAATCTCTCCTAAATCATTCGGCGGGCATGGTCGATTATTTGGAATTGTCGTGTGACGCCGATCTATCCGCGTTCGCACACGGTACGTTTGCCGAAGAGCTATATATTATTGCGCCGCCCGGTGTCATTTGGAATTACTCCAATCTGAATTACATCATGGCCGGATATGCAATCGAAGCGCTCTCTGGCGTAGAGTATGCTCAATACATGCAAGAAAATGTCTTCGCTCCGCTCGGGATGAACCGAACCGTTTTCGCGCCTTCTGCGGTACTCGAGGATGGTATGTGGGCCACCGGCGAGCATCTTGGAGAAGAGATCGTCCCCGACTCTTACGATTGCCCTTTTACCCGACCCGCCGGATTCGCCTGGTCATCGGTTCTCGATATGTCTCTTTGGGGGATGTTTCTGCTCGAAGGGAACACGGCGGTTCTCTCCGAGACGTCGCGCCAAGATATGATGGTTTCGCAGATTAGTATGGGGTTGTGGGACGATCTGCTAACATATAGCTATGGTTTGATGCAGTATGCCGGCTTCAATTCCGAAGCGGGCTGGCACGACATGCCCTTTGTGTATCACAAAGGCAGTATCAACGGTTATGGTTCAGAGATGTATCTTTTCCCCGAGCACAATGCGGGCTTTGTCGTGTTGATTGGAACCTCTGGTGGCTCGCTTCCCAATGCAAATTTTGCGGCGATTGATTATCTCGGTATACCCGAAGCGGTTTCGGTTCCCGAAAATCTGTATCCAGAAAGCGATCTCACCCCCTACGAAGGTATTTATTTCGATAATTGGAATGTACAGGATATTTTCATCTCCGCTGGCGAAGGTGCCTTATCGGTTGAGATGCCCCATTTGGATTCCATGGGGGTTCCCTATGACGAAGAGTGGCTCCCGTATACCAAAGATAACTTTATGGGCAATATCGATGGTTATGACCTGGTCATACGCATTGCGCCCGATGAATCCGGTATCATGCAGTACGTGATCAATCGTGCCTTTGTTGGTCTTCGTTCCGGGGATTTACCCCAAAGTCTGCAGCAAACGGCATCGCGACCGTCCTTTGCGCCCACGCCGCTGTCTGCCAATCCATTAGGGCTTTGGAAGCCTTAGGTTCTCCTCGCGGACGATCTCCAAAACGGATCCAATACTGTAAAAGTCGACCAAGAGTTGGTTGGGTGTGAGTCCCGTCTCTTCCTTACATTGTTCGAGATGCGCGCGGAGTACATCTTGTTGATTGGCCTCTTGTGCGAGTGACTCGAGCGCGACGGGATTGGTTAGAAAGTGATTGACGTTGTACAAGGTGGCTGTGCTCAGATCGCCCCGATCAGGGTGGCATGCAAAGTCTGAGACTTCTTGGGCAGAGTAGGGATTATCGATCCAATGTTCCCATTGGCTCATATAACCGTCGATATGACCTCCATCGTAGTTGCTAAAGAGAATGAGACGGGTACGGTTGTCAATGAGTTCTTGTAGCGTCGGCCACGGCGAACCTTGTTCGTGATGGTAGCGTTCGCTATCCAAGCCCGCTTGCTCAAAGGCTCCAAGGGTATCGCTGGCAGATATGGATGATTGGAAGGTGATGATCAAAACCGTCTGTGGTTCTTGCTCTACATAATCTGCAATCGCCTCCGTCGCCCATAAAAGCGGTTGAGCACCGATTTCACAAAAAGAATGGCACATATATGCTTCATCTTCCCAATAATAGGTGTCGATGTTCAACGCGCGAATCCCATCTTGTAACTGTCTTGGGATCGCATACCGATGATTGGGTGCGATCCATTCTTCTTCTTGTGATGACATGGAGTTGTGCGTACCGGCAAACAGTACGTCCGACACGCGTTGTTCGCAAAGATTGGGTAGAAGATTACAAGCGACAGCCTCTTCCGGTATTGATTGGCATGCCCACAACAGTATCAACATATCGACTCCGTGATCTCATTATACATAAAGAGGGAGGAATTGAAATGGGTTGGGTTTAGCCGTTGCTCCAGTTGCGGATGGTCTCTAAGAAAGGACGTCCGAATTTGCGGAGTCTCTGCGGTCCCATGCCATGAACGTCTTTGAGGCGCTCGCGAGAACTCGGTGCTTTAATGGCCATCTCCTCGAGGGTTTTATTGGGCGCGATGACATACTCGGGGACGTCGTGGAGGCGGGCGAGTTTGATACGAAGGTTGCGTAATTCTTGGAGCAGAGAAGCACTCGCTGCCGTGGGTTCGGGGATGTTTTTTGGGTTTCGTTTACCCTTCTTGCCGGTGGTGTTCGGATAATTCATCTTGAAATTGGGCACCTTGCGGTTCATGACTTGCCACCCCAAATCGGTCAAGGAATATTCGGGATAGGTGAGTTCTCGGCCATTGATATCTCGGGTTACAAAATGTTCGTGTATCGCTCCTGCATGGGCGAGTTCCTTGATCAATTGGATGAGGTAAGCCTCTTTGGAGCCTTTTAAAAGACCGAAGGTGCTGAGCGTTTGGAACGAGAAGGTGCGAACGCGACTGTTGTTCGAACCGCGGGCAACCTGTGCGATGAGGGTCGGCGAGAAGGCCGCACCTCGGCGTTTTATGCCCATACGAGCGATGCAGGCGAGAAGTTTGCTGACTTCTTCTTGCTGCGCGGGACTAATTTTAGTGTATTGGTTGGCAACCTTGACGCATTCATCGCAAGAGCCACATCGTGCCCAAGGTGCCTCTTCACCAAAGTACTCGATGAGATAGCGCCTTCGGCAATCTGCGCGGGCATAGGCTTGCATTTGAGATACTTTTTTGAGTTCGTGCTCGCGGCGGCGCTGTAATTCTTCTTCGTCGATGACCAATGGCTCGTTGGGCTTCAATATTTCGACGCCACCGGTTAAATCTGGTGGATTCCAGACCAAAAAGCCTCTCTCGTCCAAAGCGCGAAGGGCGGCGACCAATTGATCGCGCGTGATTCCGAGTCTCTTGGGAACGATATCCAACCTGACCCGAAGAGGGGTATTGGCAATGTTGTGTAATTGTTCTCGGATAGATTCATAAACGAGTCCCCGAATACCCCGAGGAGAATCTTGTGGCGGATCAGAGCGCAAAAGGACGCGTCCTTCCCTTTCTGACGGTGGAATGCGACGGATGTAGCCCGCGCGCTGCAAAATGTAGATGCACGAACCGGCAACCCGTGCGTTGCCCGATTCCGGAAGTGATTCTGCGAGATCTTCAAGGCTGCGCCAAACCGGATTTTGCCCGGAGTGATTGAGCTCTTGCCATATGCAGGCCACATCTTCCAAAGGAGGATAGGAAGAGCGGATGAAGAAATCTTGAATATAGCGATCGCTGTCGCGGTATAGCAAGATGACATGCGAGAGTTTTCCATCGCGACCCGCTCGTCCGATCTCTTGGTAATACGCTTCCACAGTGCCTGGAAATTCCCAATGAATGATATTGCGGACGTCTTTTTTATCGACGCCCATACCGAAGGCATTGGTGGCGACAACCAACGGAAAGCGGTCTGCCATAAAACCTTCTTGTACCTCGATGCGGTCTTCGATGGTTAGTCCAGCGTGATACATACCGGCTTGAATTCCTCTCTCCCGAAGTGCAACGGTGACTTTTTCTACATTTTTTCGCGTTGCACAATACACGAGAGTGCTGCCTTTGTGCTTTCGGATATGGTCGTAGATCGTCTGTACCTTGTCTGTATTTCTTTGGGTTGCATGGACGGAAAGAATCAAATTTTCTCGATCGAAACCAGTAATAAATCGCGTTGCAGATTCCTCGATGCGAAGGGTCTTGATGATATCGTCTTGTACGGCAGGGGTTGCGGTTGCCGTCAGCGCTACGGTCGGAATGTTATCAAGAGCTTCTCGAACTTTGCCCAATCGAAGATAGTCCGGACGAAAGTCGTGTCCCCACTGCGAGAGGCAGTGGGCCTCGTCTATGGCAAAAAGACGCAATGGAGCGCGCTTCAGTTGCTGAATAAAAGAATCAGAAAAACGTTCTGGGGCGACATACAGAAGTTCATACGCACCCGCGATGGCTCCCATCATCCTTTCCCTTCGTTCAGAAACGCCGATGCTCGAATTGATGAAGGTTGCTTTAATTCCCATCTGTACCAAACTGTCTACTTGGTCTTTCATAAGGGCGAGAAGAGGAGAGACCACAACCGTTAGCCCACCTCGTGCGAGTGCGGGAAGTTGAAAGCAAAGAGATTTACCGGCGCCGGTAGGCATGACGACCATCGCATCCTTGCCTTCACTAATGTGGCGAATGATGTCGAGTTGCGCCCCGCGAAATGAATTGAATCCGAAGCGGCTCTTGAGAATTTGATGCAGTTGATCGTTCAAAGTGATGCCCTCTACTTGACATACAATATCATTACCCCAAGGGGGACGTCACGGTCAAAAAATGACCTATTATTTCGACGGCGGATATTCGATCCACCAACCGTTGGTATTTCGATACCAACGTTGTCGGTTCTCTTCTACGCGCAGGACGTTGTCGGTTCCAAATCCTTCTATTCGAACATATACGGTGCCCTTTCTGACGGTCTTATCTGTCTTTTGTTTTTCTTTGTCTATTTTTGGATCGAGTTCGACATGAAGAACCTTGACGTCTACGATACGGCTGTAGGGTGATTCCAAATCACTTTCTAGGCGTGCGCGGGTAAGTGGGTCTTCATAAAATGCAGCCGCGCGCGCTGGAACACCCCATCGCATTCCTTCCCAGTGGCGTTGCGCATTTTGGTACAGAAGCGCTTTCTCTTGTGCTTCTAGACGAATCGCATGTCGATCGAGCCCGCAAGCGATTAAAGACGATAATACTAATGTGAACATACTTCCTCATGTGATGTAAGATATATCCGATGAAACTCCCATTCTTCTTATTTATTCTACCTCTTTTCTCTTGTCGACATCGGGTTCGGGTTGTTTCTGATCCGGTTGGTGCAAAGATTTTTGTTGGAGAGCGTTACGTCGGCATCTCTCCGCAAGAGATCACGCAGGTGTGGTGGCCGGGAAAAAGCGAGACGTTACGCCTTGAAATTGCCGGTTATCACACGATCAATAAGACTCTTGTCTATCCTTTTTTCAATTTGGGAGAGGATTTAATTTTTTTCCGCTATGATCGAATTTTTGGTTTTAAAGCCACCCAAAAGCGGTTTTATATGATTAAGGAAGACGACAAACGATAAGTTGTGGGTTTGGAAATGAAAAAGAGAATTTGGGGTACATTAAGTCCTTTTTTCCCTGACGTTACAAAAAAAGAGGCCATCGTTGGCATGAACATCGCAAATGCGAGTTTTAGTCGCGCCATGTTGCGATACAGTACGTTCGATGAGCTACATTTTTTTGTTTACAGCGGTATTCAGGCGGATCGTGTTCATAATATCTATCAAGAAGACATTCAAAACTTCAAAGGGGAGGTGAAATTTTTTCGCAGAGAAGAATTGCCGGAGCAGATGGCTTCCGTCGATTACACCGCGTTCCATCTCAGCGATCATTTGCAAAACTTTTCAAGTTTGGCATATCTACGAAACCGATACGGACACTTTCCCATTACCGCTTTCATTCATTCTTTGAGCTATCAAGACTCAATGAAGCATTACCTCACTCTGTCTATGGATGGTTTGGGTCAGAGCGATGCATTTCTCTGCTCTTCTACACCCGGTGCAGAGGTAATTGCGCACTTGATGTCTCACGCAGCTGCATCGTTGGGTAAAGAACCTTCTTCGTCGCAGAGAATTGTTGTACCACTTGGGGTCGAGGATATCGCGGGGTTCTATTCCGTCAAAACAGCGCGCAAGAAGCTTTCCATTCCCTCTAACGCTGTTGTCGGACTATATTTCGGGCGGTTTTCTGATTACGATAAAATGGATCTCTTTCCATTGTTACAAGCGTTTCAGTGGGTTTTGAAAAAGACGCCCGATGCATTCTTGGTTCTTGCTGGCAATGTTCAGAGCGAGGAGTACTTTGAGATTTTGCGACTTTGGAGTCAGATGCTGCAAATTCACGAGCGCGTTTTGTTTCTTCGCTCTCCCGGTGAAACTCTCAAGAGAGTCCTCTATAATACCAGCGACTTTTTCATATCCATATCCGACAATCCACAAGAGACCTTTGGGTTGAGTTTGGTCGAGGCGATGAGTGCTTCCTTACCGCTTTTGGTTTCTGATTATAACGGATACAAAGAGGTCGCCAGCGATGCGGTTAGCATAAAAGTTCCGACCATTTGGGGCAAATTCCCATATATGCAAGAACTTTCGCCTTTTTTAGATGCCAGTAGTTTGCATCGACATCTTGCGCAAAGTCTCGCATTGGACAACCGAGTACTTAGAGAAGGACTGTTGCATCTCTTTTCTTCAGCGCCTTTGCGCGCGAAGTTGGGTCGCGCTGGACGCGAGAGGTTTTTATCTCTTTATCATTCGCCTGTCGTAATTCAAAAGCTTGAATCTATATGGGATCGCCTCAAGAGCAACTATGTCCCTGTTCCATCGACGACAGATCCGTTGGCTATGCCATATTTTGAGACTTTTCAACATTATCCGACGGAATTCCTGTCTCAAAATATGCGTTTACAACACTCTGATTTTTTTCGAGAGTGGCAGAAAAAAGGGGTAGAGTACCCGATTTTGACCAATTTGAATTGGGCGATCAAGAGGGAGAACATCGATTGGTTGAGTGCGCGGTTGGGTAATGCACATCTTGTCGGCGATTTAGAGCAGATTTGGCCAAAAGAGACTTGGGCTTTGCACTACACATTGCTGTGGATGCTCAAGCACGATTTATTGGAAAAAGTATGATATTTCTTTGGTTGGCGTGTTTGGCGGATCTCCCAACGGAAAGCGCTATCCTTTTTCGCCACGCAGATTCTGAGCAAATGATAGAAGAAGGAGTCATTGAGGGGTTTTTGTTCTATAATGATTTGCGCCAATTCGGCCACTTTTCATGGCGCTCTGATCCGGATGGCGAAATGGGTCAGCGTTGCTCCTTTCATGTTCAAGACTGTACCCAAAATTATCTTGGAGCATGGGGTTTCCAAGTCGAAGCATATCAAAACAACCGTGTAGTTGCGTCTGCCAGAGTGAAGAGTAATGGCCATTACCGTCTTCGTGTTCCAACAAGCGATGCATCTGCCGTGCGATTCCTACTTCGCTACTGTCCAGAAGATCTCTGTTTTTCCTTTCAAACCGATCGAGCCATCTTGTATCAATTGTGGCATCCCCAAGCGACCCAAGAGGCGCCCATCGAGCTAAATGATGGGGGCGTAGACTTGGGGATGGTGTTGTTTCAACCAACGGGTGTACTCAATGGAGACGCCGATAATCATGTTCACGCGACCAACCATTTCGCCAGTTTGATGGAGTTGCTTTACATTTGGCACGGAAGTACGGGGGTTCCTTTTCGTTCGGATAGTTTCGGTGAATTGAAGATTACGCTCCCCACGAACCTGGACACGAGTGGTCGCACGAGAGGACCGAGCGATATTCAGATCGCAGAGAGCGCTGGTTGGATTAAGGGGAACAAGATCATGCATGAGTATGGTCATGTACTGAATCTTCGTGCTTGGGATGGTCAGTACTGGTTTGATGGGAACTCATCCCCGTCTTGGAGCGCAACGGAGCCCCAAGAGCCACATATTGCTTTTAAAGAAGGGTTTGCCAATTTTATAGCGCGCAGCGCGGGGAATAATATTCGATGCGAAGGTTCCTTTGACGAAAACAATGATGGAAGCTTTGCTTTGGTTGGAACGCCAGAGGATGGTCTGTTGTATCCGAGAAACGTTACGAAATTTCTTTGTGATTGGTATGATCAAAGCAACGACGATGACCCCTACATTGGTGGATACGGAGATGTAATCGCACAACCTCGACCTGAAAAAATGTATGCGATTTTAGCAAATACATTGCTTTATGCGAAAAGTTTGAGCGATCGAGAGCTCTCGATTTGCTCTTTTATAGATTCGGCTTTGGATTTGCGAGAAGAGGTGGCTTCTGAAAGTGATTTGTTACTCTACCGTCAGCAACTCGACGCGATGGCCCAAAACAATCACATCCTCTGTGCAGATTAGAGGCTTGCTCCCGATCTCTTTCGCGCTCTTCTTATTCGAGTCACGCGGTTCTTGTAGTGGTGCAGACCCAAGCAGTGAAGAAGGCGATGGCGAAATGTTCGTGGCGAACCCAACATTCGTTGCGAGAATTGGCTCATCAATTCGATTCGATCGATGGAAAAATAGATGGAGTTATACGGTTGGAAACCGGTGTACCAAAAGGGACTGATGTTTTCGTTCCGATACCGTTGTGAACGCTGCTGGCCGCTTTGTGGTGACTACCGTAATGTTTGGAGGATCCCCATGCGTTCGCAAGGATTATCCAGATGTATACGAACCGCTTACCGAATTTCGTTACGCGGATTGGAACGATCGGTAGCGGCGAAGGCACAAGCATCGAGGTGTCTTTGTACTACGGGTGCTGGGCAGCTCCACACAAGAAAAAAATGGGCTTCCTGATACAATCTGGATGCGGTATGTGTGCTGCTGTAGCCTTTGCCTTTGGTGGCGAGGAGGAGGGTTTGTGTACTGTCCAACGCGAGGCGATTCACTTGATATCGCAATTCGACAGTATCCGTCTTTTCAAATAGTGCGACTTGTAGAGCCTCCCACCGTTGTGACAACGCGTCCAAAGCCGGTTGCAGAAGAGGACGATGTTGGGTCTCCTTTTCCAATCTTTCGAGGGCGTGACCCGCAAGACCAAGTGCCAATGCCGAACTGGTTTTGCTCGCAACGTTCACAATGCTCGGCGTCGTCTCCTCGTGAATCCGTTCTGAATACGGTAGCGAGAGATCGACCAAAACCGACGTGGTCTTTGAGCCGTTGAGCGCCGAGAGAGGGCTCGGCGGGGAAACGGTTAAGGAGTCTGTGGAAACGAGAAATAGGGCATTTTTTTGATTGGATTGATGGGCTCCGATCAGAATATAGTCCGTGTGCGCGGCTCCTGTCACCCAAGGAGCACGTCCACGTAATGCGATATGTTTCTTGTGCAGCGTTGCCGTGAGAGGTGGGGGGCGGTGCCGGCCGCTTGTACTCAGTTGGGAAATTCCGACGGAGGCTCTTTTCTCACCAGACAAAAGGGATTGCAGAAGATTTTTGCGGTTGGGCGCGTAGGTCGCAATACGAGAGAGTGCTCCCATAAACTGCGTTAAGACAAAGGCGGTGCAAAGACAAGCAGATGAGAGATCTAAGAAAATTTTCAGTCTATCGTTGGGAGAACCTTCATGGTAACGATGAAACAAGCCATCTTGTGCACACCAATCGATCTGCTCCTGTGGAAAGAGCATTTGGGTTTTGGGGGAAGCATCACGGATACGGGCATACAAAGGGGTCATCGGGTCTCCGTTCTTTCCGTCATCGTCTGTTTATACGGTTTTGAACACACATATGAGTGAAAGAGTCGATCTAAATAAAGAGGTTCTTTTTACGTTGAGCGAATGCTCTTTGATACCGTACATCTTGTGGGGACGCAATTTCAATACACATATCTTTCGAGGAGGTTTGTTCCATCGTGTTGCCAATCCACGTTGATGGATTGGGCTATACAACGCTCTGCTTTGTGCATTTGCCCTCATGGCACTCTTGCGTTCTTCGCAACAATTGCGAACAAAGATTACTGAGGAGGTTCTTCCGTCGACGCTGCGTCTTCGTCTTCCTCGCTCTTTCTTCGTATAATTAAACCGGGATCACGTCGGAATCCGACGGTGGACTCCATGATTTCTGTTTCTGTCGGCTGCTCTTCGTCTCGGTTGGCTTCCAATTCGATGAGTGCTTCCATCTTCGAAATACTATTGGTATACATTGCGAATTCTGCAGATGACTGCGGGGTTCTCTCCAGCGCCATCTTGAAAGCCTCGTATGCTTTGAGAAGCTCATTTTCCGCGAAGAACAACTCCCCTCGAACAAAGAAAGCGAAATGGTTGTCACTCGACAGCTTATATGCCTTGTTGAGACTAATGTGAGCGGCCTCTAACTCTTTTTTGCGTCCGAGCCATCGTGCTTTCTGAATAAAGGTGTCTGCTCTGTCCTTGTATTTCATCGCTGGTTTCAAATGCTTTTCTACCAAGTCGAGGTCTTCATTGAGATCGAGAAGGACGGTTGCCAACGCAATATTTGTGTTGATGCTGTTTTCTTCCGCGGCGTGTGCCTGTTGTAAAAGCTCTTTGCATTGCGTGAGCAACGATTCGGATTGCTGCGGGTCGTTCAAGGCGCGCAAACGCAGAAGCTTTGCGTACCGAACCAGATGTGGTGGATTGTCACCGCCCAATTCCTTTGCTTTCGCGAAGGCTGCTTCGGCTGCTTCCCAATGATCTTTGCCCATCTGCGTGAGTGTCTCTCCGAGTAAGGAGTAGTTATCGGGCATTAAGGGCTGGAGCGTTTGGGCTTTCTCTATGGTTTGCTTTGCCTTGGTGGTGTTCGATTGTCGGAGATACAGCGAAGATAAGCGACGACATATTCTCGCATTGTTCGGAAAGACTTTAATGCCGGCTTCCAGTGCAGAGATGGCTCCTTTTATCTTTCCTCTGTCCATCGAGAGGGTTGCCTCGTAGTGGTACGTCTCAGGGGTACCGGCAATTTTATGCAGTTGTTGTATGGGGGGAGACTTTTTATTTTGTAACTTCCGACTGAGTTGCAGTTCGAGTAAGAGTAAGTCCGGATGATTGGGGCTTTGCTTTATCGTACTGGCTAAAATCTTGCTTGCCGCATCATAATTCTTATTGGCAAATGTCAGGCGGCGTATCAGTTGAATCACATGATCCAAACAGGAAACGCTGGTTCGCCAGCAGTCCTTTCTCTTTCTCGCGTGCGTGAATAGGAGGTTCGAGTTTTGAATCAGTGCGAGTTCTGTATTGAAGTCCTTGCTTTTGTTTCGGGCTCTTCTCGCTTCTTCTTGAAGCTCCAAAGCGATTTGGTGCATGAGGCTAAAATCACTGTTACGCGGCTTGAGAAGGCTTTTGGTTAGCGGGTGTATGGAATAGAGACGTCGCTTCGAAGATGGACTTTGTTCCAAAAGACCTTGTGCAACCAAAGCAACACGGGTTTTTCGATTCATTTCAATGGTTCTTTGCAGAAACTCAACGTCGACTTTCATATTCATTAGCGCAATACTGTTGAGCAATATTTTGTGTTCTTTGGATGCTTTATCGAACATTTTGCGCAGGAGCCTTCGAGGTCCATTGGTGTCATAGATGTTTTCGAGTTTCCCACGCGTGCTATTTTCGAGTTGTTCTTCGGTCAGATTACTCTTGATGGAGACCGCCAAACTTCGAAGACCAACAGGGTGTCCGTGCGTGCGATCGGCGAGTTTCATTGCGAGTTCTATTTGTTCTTCATTGAGTCGCCACTCGGTGAAAAAAGATTTCCAAACGTCTTCTTTTAAACCCAAAAGTTGTATGAATCGTGGATTTAGATCTGGGTTGTAGGTTTGAAATTTTTGGTTGCACAGAAGAACAACCCGCGCCTTCAACTCCGAGGAGATCAAGGTTTTCAGACAGAGCTCCAGCGCTTTTTCCTTGTAGAAAGAATTGTCTCGAACATCGAGCAAGAACTCTATATCTGAGATCACAAAGAGAGTGTTTGCCATCTCGTCGCTTTGTAGGATTTGAACGACGAGTTCCGTTATTTTCTCCGGATTGGGGCGTTTCTCTCGGCTGTTTAAAGCCTTGAACAAAGGATTGCCTTTGGGAGCCGCCACCGCGATACGACTGAGCAGTGTATCCAGTCCTACTTCACGACCCAGGCGTATTTCGGGGACGTGTGTAAGTTTTAGATCGATTGCTTCTAGAGTATATTCCAAAAGCCAATGCTTTCCGATGCCCGATGGGCCGTATATGAAGATCGGTCGTCCAGGATTTTGTAGATACTCTTTCAAAGAAGCGACTTCTTCTGTTCTTCCTAAGAATATTGAACTGGGCGCTTTAATGGGTTCTGCGGGGGCCTTGGCTTTGGGAGCCTCCTTCTTCTTTGTGGTCGATGCCGCGATCTCCTTCAAAAACAGATCTCCGCGCATTTTGATGTGCTGGATTTTTTTCAACTGTAGTGAGAGAGGCAAGCTAAAGCGGTTATAGCTTTTGGCTATGATAAATAGCTGTGGTGCGGGCTTCATACCCGCTACCAGATCAGCGACTTTCGATATGCTGGCCTTATTGAGATCGGGTTCCACAAGAGCAAAAATACCGCCTTCACATTGAGCGCTCTGTAGGGATTCTTGTGAGAGATCTTTGAACGCTCCCGTGGCCTTCTCGTCCAATAAGATGGTTGGCACACTTTGCCCAATGACTTTACCCCCATCGCTTTTGGTCAGGGATGGAGAAATGGCGAATACACATCGATTTTTTTCTATTGCTGTCTTTACGCGATTCATCGCGACCTCACTAGACTGTAAATTGGCTTGAAATTGTTTTGCTTTCTAACAGGAATTTTTTCATGAGGCAACTCTTCCCTTGCTCCTTTCATGTTACATTGAGCCAAAAGAAATAGTCCTCTATTTACAGCGACAATCGCATTTGAATTGGCGGTTTTGGGTAGGATACATTGCAAACAGTTGCAGGATACAATCTACAAGAAATTATAAGCACCAAAAAAGCGCAGGTGGAACACTGGAAAGCCATTGGAAATTCTGGTGTTGCCGAAGTGTTTATCGTCCCAAAGGAGTGGGAAAGTCGTTACCGTTCTCTTCCCAAAAACTGGGGTGCCTTTGTAAATTTTACCCTCCAAGACTTTCAAAATAAGTTGGCTGTCATTGTTCCCGGATTCCTAAACTCGGATTTAAAGGTTTTGGAGCAGCGGCTCGGCAGTGAAGCGTCGGTCATTTTCGCTTGGCACATCGCCTCTGCGATTTCGCTGCTGCATGATTCGGGTGGCTCTCATGGTATTTTACATCCGAATTCCATCGGCTTGGACGATCTCGGTCAACTGAGTATCCGTCCGGCTATAGGAGAGTCCATCGTGGATGATCCGGATTCAACGGCGACAGCGCAGGCTACAGATTGTTGGCAGTTGGGTTTTGTTTTCCAGTCCTTGGGTATCTCGGGTGAACTCGATGAAAGATTGTCTCTTCTGATGGCGGGGTTGCATAGAGAGAGATCTCTGATTCGTATGCAACCTGCCAGCGCGATACGGCAATCAATTATTGCGGTTGGATCTCGCAATCCTTCTTGGGAAGAAGCGCTCAAGAAGCAACTGGGAGACGATTGGGCGATGGATCTTTTACCGCCATTGGAACAGACCATAATCCCGAAATTGTATCCCCAAAGACCGCGCGCTGCACTGGTTTCGAGTGTAGATACCCAAAATTACAATCCATGGAGCAGCCCCTTTCGATCGAATCCCAACAAAAAACCACGGATTCAAGTCGACATGGAGCAGAAGGGGATTCATATTCAGCTTCCCACACCGATGGACGATATGGATCTTCTTGATGAAGAGCTAGACGCAATAGATGAGATCAGTCAAAAAGTTGCGCAGATCCGTCTTCCCTTTGCACCCGCTGTTGTTGCACCGACAGGAGATTTATCGCAGTTGACCGATGATATGGTCGAAGAAGATTTTGAGGAGTTCTCTTTGGTTTCGGAAGTGGAGGCGGCTCGCATAGAGATCCCTCTTCCCTCGTTCGCACCCAGTCCGGATAACGCAACCGATACATCTGCTCGTTCAGAGAATCGACCAAAGCCACCAACAGCCCAGGTCGAATCTCGAACGGTATCGTTACCGGAGCCGCCTTTGGACGATCCTGTTGCGTCTGAAGTCATTCCATCAAAGGTGGTTTCCAAACCAACAGCGGTTTCCGTAACCGATCCGGAGGTCGTAACGAAGAATGCGGTTAAGTCTGCAGAGATTGAGGCGTCCGTTGAGACAGAGCGTGTTGCAGATGCTCCCAAGAATGTTTCATTCGATGAATCTACATCAGACGCGCAAGAGGTCTCTTTGCCAGAAGAGCCAGCGTTGGAGATGGCAAAACCCGAACAATCGACGATGCCTTTGAAGTCGATTTCAGATGTAGTAGACTCCGTTGCTGTCGAAGAACGGGCAAAGGAGCAAGAGCCGTTCGAACCCAAAGATTCAAAGACAG
>JAYYRF010000440.1:0-4718 GCA_036127535.1 Myxococcota bacterium
TTCGAATTGATTGAGGTACACATAACGGAAGAATAGGAATTGAAATTTTTCTTATTTTGGGTAGACTATAACTATACGCCCAAGGAGAACTATGCCTACCTTTACTTACGAAGGCCGAACGAATTCCGGTGAAATCAAAAAGGGAAAAATTGATGCTGCCGATGTGAATGCTGCGCGTACGAAACTCAAAAATATGAACATCAATCCAACCTCGGTAAGTGCGGGAAGTGCTGGTATCACGCTTTTCAAACCGAAGGTCACCAATAAGGATTTGGTACTCTTTACCAGACAGTTTGCGACCATGATCGACTCAGGGTTACCCTTGGTTCAATGTTTGGATATCCAGGCCAAACAGGCGCAGAATCAGACTTTCCGTGAAGAACTCAGTGTCGTTAAGGAAAAAGTAGAGAGTGGTTCAACCTTTGCCGATGCATTGAAAACCTTCCCTAAAACCTTTGATGATTTGTATCAAAACATGATTGCTGCCGGTGAGGTTGGTGGTATTCTCGATACGATTTTGAATCGTCTAGCCGTTTATTTGGAAAAAAATGAAAAGCTCAAACGACAGATCAAAGGGGCGATGATGTATCCGGTTATCACGATGCTCGTTGCCTTTGTGGTTGTTACGATCCTCTTGGTCTTCGTCGTTCCCCAGTTCGCTGCGATGTTTGCGGATATGGGAAAGGAATTACCGGGCCCAACAACCTTTGTTATCAATCTATCCGAGTGGATGCAGAGCAATATTTTGTTGATTTTGGGCGTCATCGGTGGAACGATTGGATTGATCAAATACACATATGGAACAGATAAAGGCCGCGTTTTTTGGGATAGAATTCTGCTGAAACTACCGGCACTCGGCGATGTTTTGACCAAGGTCTCCGTCGCTCGATTTTGTCGAACGCTGGGTACCATGCTCTCTTCCGGGGTCTCGATCTTGGAAGCGTTGGACATTTGTGGTCGAACCAGTGGGAATAAGATTATTGAAAATGCAATCGGTGGTGTTCGGCAGGGTATATCGGAAGGAAGAACCGTTGCTGATCCTTTAATGGAGAGTAAAGTCTTTCCGGAGATGGTTTGTCAGATGATTTCGGTTGGTGAAGCTACAGGTGCATTGGACGTTATGTTGAACAAAGTAGCAGATTTCTATGAGGACGAGGTCGACCAAGCGGTAGAAGGCATGACAAGCCTTTTGGAACCCTTGATTATGGCCTTCTTGGGGGTTGTTATCGGGGGACTTGTTATCGCGATGTACCTACCGATTTTCACGATGGCCGCCGGCGTGTAAATTGAAAGGCCTGGTCAAGAATGGTCGTAGAACAGAGTAATAACGCTGTCCTCTTGAAAAGAGAAAGAGAATTAGCCTATTACATTCTCTTTCGCCTCGTCATATGCCTGGGTCTACTGGTCATCTCGGTTTTATCCCTTTTCAACAACCCCGATCAGTTGTCGGCATCCAAACCGCAGTTTTATTTTGCGGCAGGCGTGCTTTCATTCATGGCGATATCGGCCGGCCTGGCGCCCAAATATGCGAATCGACCCGGATTTTTATGGGTTCAAATGATCGTAGACGCCGTATTCGTATCGGCTTTGGTTTCAGCAGAGGGGTTTCAATCTCCTCTGTTTGTTCTATATTCGATCAATATCATTGCAGCGGTACGACTTCTGCCCGCGATGGGGGTTCTTTGGGTTGCAATCCTCGACGCTTTCTCTTTTATTTGCGTTGGTATCTACGGCTTTTCGACAGAGATGGATTGGATTCAGAATCAACCGGACATCTTGATCTATACGCAGTTTGTATTTCGTATTTTCGGTTTGCTCTTGGTTGGCTTCTTATCTATGAATCTCGCAGCTCGTCATGCGGAAACCCAGCAAAGTCTTTTTGCGCAGGTCCGCCGCGTTCAGAAATTATCTCAGCAGCACGAAAGGCTTTTGAAGCGGTTGCCCATTGCGATGTTGTTGGTGGACAAGGGACGGATTTACTTTCAAAATACACAGGCCTTTAATTTTTTTGGTGAAGTGCAGCATCGGCTGATCATCGATATCTTTCCAAAAATAGACGAGCGCTGGGAACAAAATTGGCAACACGAAGGTGGTATTTGGCTTCTCGAGGTTCGTTGCATAGATTTAGATGTAGAGCGTCAAGTCTTCCTCGTTGAGGATGTCTCCCAATTGAGAGAAATGGAGTCTCGCTCTTTGCGAGAAGTGCGAATGGCGGCGGTTGGTCGATTGGCGGCCAGCTTGGCCCACGAAATCCGCAACCCCTTGGCCTCGCTATCGGGTGCGACGCAATTGTTAGATCAAACGGAGGGAAGTAAACTTCACGCAATTATTCTGCGAGAGGTGAAGCGCATCAATGAACTGGTCGAAGACTTCTTACGTACGTCACGTCCTCCGGAATTGAAAAGAACCTTCATCCATCCGGAAAGAATTGTACGTGAAGTGGTTGAGTCCCTCAGTCTAGATCCCCGCTGCAATCACCTCGACGTGACAATGAGTCTAAAGGAAGGTGAAGAATTGGTCTATTTGGATGAGAAGTTATTTCGTCAGATCATTTGGAATTTACTATTGAATGCCGCTCACGCAACGACCAATGGAGACACCGTACAAATCGACTCAAATATCTCTGAAAAGATGTGGGTTTTGACACTTCGTGATACAGGGGCAGGGATTCCCTCGGAGCAGCTTTCTCGCATCTTCGATCCTTTTTTCACAACGCGCAGCGGAGGAACGGGACTGGGCCTGGCGACGGTAGAGAGAATTGTGCACGGTCATGGAGGAAGAGTGGAAGTGGAGAGCGAAATCGACAAAGGCACTGTCTTTTATGTCAAGATCCCGATTTTGAGGTCATAAGATGAAACGGTCAAGATTGTTGGTGGTAGATGATGAATTGTCTATCCGAGAAATTTTACAAATTCTCTTTGAAAGGGATGGCTACGAAGTCTATTTGGCCGATAGTGCAGAAGCAGCCATTCGCATCTTGGAAAAGAATCGAATTGATTTGGTTCTCTCAGACTTGAACCTGCCGCAACTTTCGGGGATTGATTTGCTGCGTCTCATGAGAGAGAAATACCCCAAGGTTGTTTTTGTCATGATTACCGCGTACGGATCCAACGAAAGTGCTGTAGAGGCGATGAAACTTGGAGCTTCAAACTATGTATTGAAGCCATTCAATAACGATGAACTGCGATTGGTTGTGCAAAGGGCGCTCGGCGTTCAGGCATTGACCCAAGAAAACCAAAAATTAAAAGAGGGGAATCGCCTCTTACACTTCGGTTATTTGGTCGGTTCCAGTCCCGCAATGCTCGAAGTGTATGAACTGATTCGTCGGGTGAAAGACAGCAAGATTAATTGTATGATCATTGGGGAGAGTGGTACCGGTAAGGAAATGGTCGCTCGCGCGATCCATCACTCCGGTAGTCGGGAAAAACACCCCTTTGTTGCGATTAACTGCGGTGCAATTCCAGAGAACTTGGTTGAAAGCGAGCTTTTTGGGCATAAAAAAGGCTCTTTTACAGGTGCATTCCGAAATAAAGTTGGACTCTTGAAGGCCGCTTCCGGAGGAACGGTATTCTTAGATGAAATAGATGCATTACCGCTTGCGGTACAGGTGAAACTCTTGCGAGTAATTCAAGAAAGACGTTTCATCCCTGTTGGTGGTGTGTCGGAAGAGCAGGTTGATCTGCGTATTATATCGGCGACCAATACCGATTTAGAGGATGCGGTTCGGGGAGGTCGTTTTCGGGACGACCTTTTTTATCGACTAAATGTTGTTGAACTCGCTTTACCGGCCTTGCGAGATCGAGGAGACGACATTGTAGAACTCGCGAAGTATTTTATGGATAAATTTGCGCTGGAATACAACAAATTTTTAATCGGTATCGCACCGGATGCGTTGGATGCCTTGAAGAGTTGGCCATTTTTTGGAAATGTTAGAGAGTTGCAGAATCTAATTGAAAGGGCCGTGGCTCTTTCGGTCGGAAATGTGTTGCAGAAGACCGATTTTCCACCCAATTTTCAGTCCGATTATTGGTCTACAAAACGGCTCGAAAAAGCCATGGAAATTCCAGACGAGGGTGTCAATTTAGATGCAATTCTCGCTGAGATTGAAAAGAAATGGCTCATGGCTGCTATGAGCAAGGCAAACGGTCATAGAGGGAATGCGGCAAGTCTTTTAAAGATGTCTTTCCGCTCTTTCCGCTACCGATTGGCAAAATATGGTATGGAATCTGACAAGTGACAATTTTTGTCAACATGTACAACAAAAGACGTCACCTTTGTTCAAGGATTTCCCGCTAATGCGTGAAAAAAGTAATTTTTTTTTGGCATGAAATTTGTTACAATCAACTTGCTTATTAAGCCATCCTTATCACCACACTAAATAAAATGGAGCCCATCATGTTTAATCGTAAAGGTTTTACCCTTGTAGAGCTAATGATCGTAGTTGCGATTATTGGTATCCTCGCGGCAATAGCGATTCCAAACTTTGTTTCAATGCAGTACAAGACAAAGCGAAGCGAAGTTCCCACTAACCTCAGAAATATCAAGACTGCAGAGATTGAGTACGAGCAGAACTATGATGTTTACATCAAATGTTCAGCCTATCCTTCTTCTCCCAGCAAGACCACCCAGCAGTGGACACCTGGTTCATCCGGTGGTTTTAAGACCCTCGACTTCAAGCCTGACGGTGACGTTCGTGGTTCTTACATGGTATCAACAGC
>JAYYRF010000441.1:0-4968 GCA_036127535.1 Myxococcota bacterium
ATCAAAGAGTCCGGGATACCTTGACACACAACCTACGCTCTTTCCCCCCCGTACTGCAAGAGACGCTCTTAAATGAGCACCTTTCTCATATCTCTCAACATCCCACCGCCTTGTGGTCAGAGTTCAAGGAGGAAATCCGCCTCAACTACCACAAAATCGAGCTACTTGAAAAGATAGAGCCACTGGCCATCAAGACAAAAAAGTTCGAATTCACCCGTTTTTCAAAGGGCGCTACGCTCCATTTCACGTTGCGCATAGGAACCAACCTAAATGAAAAACTCAAAGATCTTCCAATTGAAATTGAGTCTATACGAAAGGAATTGAGCGAAGACTATGGCTTTTCGGTACCCAAAATCCAAATAGAAGTACACGAAGAACTCGACTACAGCTACGAAGTCTTCATGAAAAAAATAAAACTTTCCTCCATTCAATTGCACGAACATAAAAAGTTTGCCATACCCTCTCCGTCCTCGTCCCCGGTTCCGAACGTCGAAGCCACAGCAGAACCAGCCTATGGTAAAATGGGATACTGGGTTGACCTGAAGGATGTAAATGCCTTGAAAGAAGATGGGTACAGTATCATTGACAGCAAGCTCTTGTTGTCTACCCACATACAAGAGATTTTGCGCAATCATTTGCCACAGCTCTTTCGCTGGGAAGAATTTAATCTATACCTAGAAGAATGTACGCAACAATTTCCCAAGCTCGTGAAGAAGATTATTCCCCGCCAAATCTCCCGCAGACAATTTTACAACTTGGTTTTGAACCTTCTTCGAGAAGATATCTCCATTCAAAATAAAAAGGCGCTGCTATATACGTTGGACGATGAAAAAATATCCTCCTTTGACTCCGCTCTTCTCACGGAAACCGTTCGCCTCAAACTGCTCGACCTCAGTCGCTTTGAAGAACCCATTCAATACATTACCCTCGGGAAGACACTGGAGAATATTCTCAGGCAAGCTTTGATATGTACCCCCAATGCGCTCCACCTGAAACTCGACCCCATAATAATTGAAAAGCTTACACAGACCCTAAAAGCACTGCAAAAACATCCGATTCAAGGCAGTTTGGTTCTAATTACGCCCCCTCTCATTCGAGGAGCACTGCAAAGAACCTTGCAGAAGAGCAGCTCTCTAAAAGTGACGATACTCTCCCAAGCCGAGGTACCACATTTAGAGAAATACAATCATTTTGCCACGCTTTCCCTATCGCAATACCAACTCGTTCAATCCGGTGAATCGGAACCTTAGCGCTATCATTTGAGAGGAGGAGCCATCCCTGGTGTGATTCTTCGAAGCTTTTGAAGTTGGGTTTGGTGTAATCCCTTCCATAGCTTTAACTCTTCTGGTGTATACTCGACAAGAGGCAATCGCCACACTCCGAGCCCCCGCCCCTGTGCAAATGGTTTACCGCACAGGTTTGTGAGTTGCTGTACGACGTTGCTCGGCATTTGCTCTGCCCCACTTCGATAAGAAACCAAGAGCCAACCAAAACCTGCATCTTGGAGAATAGCAAGATCCGGTCGGTAATCGGTTCCCAACATTCCACCTCGGTTTTCATAAATCGGTTTCAAATCCCGGAAAAGCTTCAAGGAGCCGATAAAATAGTAGCCGTCCCTTGCAAAAAACTCGATGCGCTCGAGGGGAACACCATTAATTCGCTTTCCGTGAACGATCTGCGTTGACAAGGAATTATAGCGATTCTCCATGTCCGAACGCGCTACCAACGCAAAATCGATCAAAGCGAGGTCGTCAACGCCACGCAGACTCTCCAAAACGGAAGCCTCTCGGGGCGAGAACGTTTGCCAAGGCCATGCGAGCATCTGTAAAACGATTACTTCGAGTGCCGCTGCCGGAACAACCAGGCTCCATTTCCAGTTTTTTACGGCTAGGGACGCCATGGCGGCCAATGCAACCGATGTCATCGCCAAATACCGCACGGGAAAGTTCAAGGGTTCAGCATAGTAGCCGAGAATACGGTTAAGCCAGAAGCTTGGCATAACCAACCGAATTCCATTCGACTTTACTTCGACACCGTTGAGGGTAAAATAACTCCCGCAAGCAAAGAGTATTCCCACCGATCCAACAACCAACCAAGGGAGAGCCTCCTTTGGTCGCCGAACCAAACCAACCAAGGCAAGGATCAAGGATAAGAACCCAATGTAGCGACCGCCACTGTAGGCAGCTTCTTTTCTGTCTTCCGGTTTTCGGTTCGGCTCAATTAACTGTTGAAGCTCCAATCGTGCAGATGGGGGATCGGTTATTGGCTGTCCGTGGTTTTGAAACAAATAGGACTCCAATGAGACATTGGGAATATCACCGCTCTTGTAACTGTTGGAGAACGAGCGGGTTATCGGAAGAACAACGGAGACGGACAGCACCGCCGCAAGTACGTAATACATTAGTAATTTCGGAGTCTCCTTCGAAGCCCAAATGGTGAGTATAGACCAAATAAGAACGGAAAAAGCGAGGAAGAAACCCAAGTAAAAACAAGAGAGCATGGCTCCGATTAAACAGAGGGAGAGATATAGGAACCACTTCCAATCCATTGTTCTGCGCGCTTGAATGAGGCACCCGAGCCCGAGAGGTAGCCACCAAAGGTGATTGAGTTCGCCTACACCAACGTGAACAAAGAAAGCCATTACGGAGGAGCATTCCAATAGCACCCCCGCTGCAATACCACCCCACTTCGAACCACTCAGCACGCGTCCGAACCAACAGCCGATGATTCCGGTAAGCGTAATGTTAAAGAACGCCAAAAAGTTGGAAAGGGCAATCAAATTCATCCACGGAACCATTAAGGCCAAAAAGCCATTCAAAGGCTCAATGGGGTACAGATCCATTCCCGTTGGATAATTGATTAGATCTGTGGAAAAAGGGAAGTCACCATAATCCCAAACACTTGCCCTCATCCACCAAAGCGTCCATAAGTGCTTCATTCCGTCAGCATCTTGCGAACCAAGAGCAGCCGTGGTAGGCTGCGCAATCATGGGCCACGTCAATAGAGCCGCAATCGCAATGGCGCCGAGTACCTCATAGAGTCGCCAACGGTTATTTTTCAGCCACCTTCGAACTTCCCAATACAACATATTAAAATCTTAGCGCTCCCATACTGCACCCAACAATACGGTACTGTCCTCAATGGTTCCAACAAATAGCCAGTCCGCACTTAGGCGTGCTGTCGAAGCGTATCCTAGCTCCATGGCCAACTCCCACGTTGCGAGAAATTCGCGACAAGTAAAAGTGCTCTCTTGAAAAAGAGGGTCATCTACCTGCCAATTCCATACATACTCAGACCAGGCAAACGTACTCAATACCACAATAGGATAGGTACGATACTCTTCCATACCCCCTTCTTCCCGATACACAAGGCGAAGTTGGTTATTTTCGATGCTCCACTCATCCCATTCGGAACTCACGCGCGCGCTCTGTTGAATCACTTTGGACAGTTGTAACTCCATGTCGCCGAGCAATCTTCTGTATTCAGGATCTTGAAGGGGATGCCCATACTTCGGAATGGGCAATAAATCCAAGGTCGCGGTTTCAGAGTCTTCATCGAAAAAACAGAGTAGCTCGTAGTTGTTTTCATAGTCTCGCAAAAATCCAAGACACCCCTTTTCGAACGGAGTATGGGGCATCAAGCGCGCCAAATTTGAAATTGCGATTTTCAAAACGTCAATGAAGGAGTTTCCAAGATTTTGGGGAGGGCCCCCTCCATATTCTAATTTTTCTGCTTCGAGATTTCCGATCTTTACTTTTTTTCCGTCGATTTCAAAATAGATCAAAAATCGAGAAACCCCGATCGAACCAGCCATGTCGTTGAGAGCTTCGTGTACATTGGCCTGATGAAGTGTCGAGTGCAATTGTGCCAGTGGATCGCCTTCAAAATGACTGGCATGTCGTTCAAACCATTTGTTCATCTTCCCTCCCGAAACTTTCCTTTATTTCTTTGGCCTTTGATCATTTTGCTTTTCCATAGCCGAATTGCTGGCACAGAACCATTCATTTTTACAGGGATTCGCGTTTCTTTCGGCGGCACCCCCGGAATGTCGCTCCCTTTTGAGTACGGCCCAACATAGGGTTGTTTCTTTGAGAACTTCGGCTTTCGGTGTACGCCAATATCCAAACTTCGTTTGTGCCAGGTGACCAAAATAAAGTCCTCCTCTTCTTCTAAAACACGATAGCCGGGCATCCTCTCCACCCACTCTTTGACCTTCTCTTTTCGCTTATCATAGATCATGTGTGTCGCAACGGAAAGCCCCTTGTGCCTCGCCTTCGAATAAAGGCTTTCGTCATAGGTATAAGATTTGGGGTAATTGGACACGACGATAGAGTTGAGAGTGGAAACAACGGGAATGGATTCCGGGGGAAGCTTCTTCGCCAACTTCCAAGCTGGATGTACCCAAGCGGCTTTTTCGGGTTTCCAGGACACGATAAGATTGTAATATTCATCCCCCCATGTATGCCACCACCACGCCGACCAAAATAGAAAACCCCCGCCGAGGAGTATCCTCAAAGAGGTAAATTTCATCCAGTGCAAGAGACGAAACCCACCGATTGAGATTGCCGCAACGGCAAAGGCGGCTGCCGGAGCCATATGGTGACAATGCCCACCCCAACTTCGATCGACACCATGCCCTTCGGGCACACTCATATGGAGAAATGACAATCCCAACGCCGGTAGAGATAGTAGCGGGGAGAGAAATGCCAAACTTCCCAAAGGAACCCAAATATAGGAATAAAATCTCGTTCGGTAGACCCAACCTTCTAAAAATATGGTACCCGAACCGAGAGAACCAACGGCGTTTTGCAAGGGCATATCATGACCACTGGTTGCAATGGGATAGTATAACTCCGCCCAGTACAAGTACCCCGAGACCATTGCGATGGTACAAGAAATGCTAAAGAACCTAGCATTGTACAGTATCTTGTTCTTTTTGGTCGGTGGAAATAAAAAAGCGAGTAACAA
>JAYYRF010000442.1:0-2684 GCA_036127535.1 Myxococcota bacterium
ACTCGAAAAGATCGTCATGGGGCTAATATTGAGCCTCATCGTTATGGTGGCGAGTCTCAACATTATTGGGACGCTGATCTTAGTGGTTTTGACGCGAGGGAGAGAGATTGCCATTTTACGGGCGATGGGGAGTTCTTCAGGGCAGATTCGCGCGATTTTTATGCTAGAAGGTTTGATTATTGGAATTGTTGGAACCGCGATTGGTACCGTTTTGGGACTTCTCGGATGCTATGCTTTGGATCAGTACCGTTTCCCGCTGGATACCGATGTGTACTATCTCGATACGTTACCGGTTGTCGTTGAACCTTTGACTGTGGTTTTCGTGGCGTTCTCTGCCGTCTTGATTTGCTTCTTGGCAACGATTTATCCATCCTACATCGCGGCAACGATGGATCCAGTAGAAGGATTGCGCTATGACTGAACTCTTGCGCCTTGAAAACCTCACCAAAACCTTCTTGAAAAGTGGGGAGAAGATTACGGTACTCCGCGGCGTTGATCTGAGTATCGGACTGAATGAAAGCATTTCCATTATTGGAAAGTCCGGATCCGGAAAAAGCACGTTTTTGCAAATCTTGGGACTTTTAGATCGTCCGACAGACGGTAAGATATTCATGGAAAACCAAGAAGTGTTTTCCCTTCCTTCTTCTCGTATCGATCGGCTGCGGAACAAGAGCATCGGTTTCATTTTTCAGTTTCATCATCTTTTACCCGATCATTCTGCGCTTCAAAACGTGATGATGCCATTGATTATCGGCGGAGAAAGCGCTGGACATGCGCAAAGCGAAGCCTCTATGCTTTTAGAGAAAGTCGGCCTGGGAAACAGAATCTACCATAAACCGGGCGAATTGAGCGGGGGAGAGCAGCAGCGGGTAGCGATTGCACGCGCTTTGGTGGCAAAGCCAAAATTGATTCTTGCAGATGAACCAACCGGCAATCTCGATCCGGCAACTTCCGATCTGATTATGGGTTTATTGTTGAGCTTAAGTCTCGATTTAGGCGGTACCCTTGTTATGGTTACACACAATACCGTCTTGGCTCAAAAATGTCAGCGTATGCTGCGGCTTGAGAATGGAACGTTTAAGGAGGAGTCGTGTTAGGGCTTTGGTTGTTGTGCCAAACCATAGATGCTAAACCGGCGGAGTACGAGATCCCAACCATCGCAGAGGGGCTCGTCGAACGGTTAGAATTCGTTGGATTCGAGAATATAGATGAAGCAGCGCTGCGTTACGCTGTTCGAATTCAGGCGGGTTCTACTTTGGATCCCAATCAGGTTCGGTCTGCCATTCGCGCGTTGTACGCGACAGGATACATCGACGACATTCAGGTCGAAATGCTTGAAAATCGAACCTTACGCTTTTACATCAAAGAGAAACCGGCCATTTATGCCTGGAAAATCGAGGGGAACAGCGAATTTGAAGCAGACGTTTTGAATGAGCTGGTCGAAGATGAAAATTTGCGGGTGGTCAACCAAGCACAGATTCAGAAAATTGTACAGGCCATGCGAGAGAAGTATCTGGAAAAAGGATTTTACCTCGTCGAAATCAAACCGCGCTTTGTACCCGTGTCATCCGATCAGGTCGAGCTCATCTTCGATATAGATGAGAAGAGAAAGGTATCGATTCAACGAATTTCATTTAGCGGTAACGAAAATGTTCCATCGTCAAAGATCCGCCAGTACCTTCAAACCCGAGAGGCGGGCCCACTTCCATGGCTTACCGGTTCGGGTAACTTCAACGAGGCGCTTCTTGAAAACGATCTCCAAATTATCCGCTCTGTTTTTATGGAAGAGGGGTTTGCTGAGGTCAAGGTTGGACAACCCCATACCTTCTTGAGCATGGACAAGCGTTTCATCTACATCAATATCGACATCGAAGAAGGACTTCAATACAAATTGGGGTCCATTGATGTTTCCGGAGATTTGGTTCCTGAAGAAGGTCTGACCCAATCGGCGATTGCGGAGCTTCTCAACGGAGCAACGGCCAAACAGATTTCCGATCGCTGGCGACGCTATCAAAAAGACGGGGATGGTTGGGAGAAAAAATCAGAGATTCTTTCATTTCAAGCACGCCGGCCCCCGCTCAAGAAAGGAGATGTCTTCAAGCTCTCTTCTTTGCAAATGGTGATGAAAGAAATCGCAGATTTTTATGGTGATCAAGGCTACGCGTTTGCCAACGTCGTACCCATTACCAAGCCCAATAAAGAAACAGGTGAAATGAACATCACCTTTGATATCCAAAAGGGCAAAAAAGTTCGCATTAATCGAATCGATATTATTGGAAACGATCCGACCTTGGATATGGTTGTGCGACGTGAGATTCCCATCAATGAAGGGGATCTGTATAGCGGTTCCGGTATACAAGATGCTCGAATGCGTCTAATGCGACTCGGTTTTTTCGAAGATGTAAATATTACGACACCGCGAAGTGCCAATCCGGATGAACTGGACTTAAAAGTCGATGTCATCGAACAACCGACGGGCAGCTTTTCCGTGGGTGCTGGATTCTCGAATCTTGAAAACTTTATGTTCAATGCGAATATCTCTAAGAACAATTTCTTGGGGCGTGGCTATACAATGAGCGTGGCAGCCAATGTAAGTTCGGTTCGCCAGCAGGGAAATCTTCAAATTTACGATCCGTATTTTTTGGATTCTCGTTGGACACTGCGGGTACACGGTTACAGTATCT
>JAYYRF010000443.1:0-14905 GCA_036127535.1 Myxococcota bacterium
TTTATTTATCGGTTCATTATTTATTTTTACACAGAATATATTGCTCGGATTCTTATATGTCGCATACCGTTTTTCTCCTCGCAGCAGGATTTGGAACCCGTCTTCGTCCTCTCACACTTCATCGACCCAAGCCGCTGTTACCGCTTTTGGGTCGCCCCATGGTCGACTATTCTTTGGCACTGCTCCAAGAACAAGGTCACCGTAAAATCGTCGTAAACGCACATCATCTATGGGAACACATTGCGCGGTGGACCGAGAAAAATCAATTGTCTCTCCAGGTGGAACAGCCGGACATTCTCGGTACTGGCGGTGGACTGAAGGCCGCGGAGGAACGATTGGCCGAAAAGTTCGTGATTTGGAACGGGGATATCGTATCCGATATCGATACCCGAGCTCTTTTGGACGCTTGTCCCGAAGACGGAGCCTGTATGGCACTGCGATACAGTACCGCACTCGGAAAGACCACTCCGTTGCAGCGTTCAACGGATGGCATGGTTTTGCGAATTGGTTCGGTGTGCGCCCACCCAAATGCACCTGCGCCGGTGGTGGGTTCTGACGGTTACCACTTTACGGGGATTCATGCTATGAGTCGCCATACATTGCGAGAGGTTCCGCCAAATTCATTCCAATGCATCGTGCGAAGCGCCTACAAGCAATTGGTTCCAAGCGGGGCGGTGCAGAGTATTCTACACGATGGCGTTTGGTTTGATACTGGGCTTCCACAAGAGTATTGGGAGGCGAACATGCAGGCTTTGCGCGGAGAATTGATTTTGTCCATCGACCCGTGGGAAGAGGCCAATCCTCGTTATGATAACAATTGGGTTCATCGAAACGCTGAGGTTGCGGGGACAATACATTCTTGCGTTATCGGTGCCCAGGCAGTGGTTCCTGCTCGTACAGTGCTCGATCAATGTATCGTTTGGGATTCGGTGGTGGTTCCAGAGGGAGAATATTCTCGGTGTATTTTTCATGAAGGTGGCTGCTTGTCGTTGGAGGAGAGATAGATGCAATACGATATACGGATTAACGGCGGTTTGATTTTCGATGGAAACGGTGGTGAGCCATACGTCGCAGATATTGCCATTTCCGATGGTGTAATTCAAAAAATAGGTTCCTTTGAAGGCGATGCGCGAAAAACATTGGATGCGCAGGGGATGATCGTAACGCCGGGATTTGTCGATTTACATACCCACTATGATGGTCAAATTTCATGGGATGAGATGCTGGAACCGTCGGTTTATCACGGTGTGACGACGGTGGTCATGGGAAATTGCGGCGTTGGTTTCGCGCCGGTACACGAAGCGGATCGTGGACGGTTAATCTCTTTGATGGAAGGTGTAGAAGATATTCCCGGAACGGCGCTTCACGAAGGAATCAACTGGGATTGGGAGCGATTCCCCGAATATATGGATGCAATCGAAAAGCGACCACACACCTTGGATTTTGCGGTATACGTTCCACACGATCCTCTGCGGGTGTATGTGATGCGTGATCGGGGAATTGCAGAAGAAGATTCTACGGTTGCAGATCGGATTAAAATGGCCGAGGTTCTACGCGAAGCGCTTGCCGCAGGTGCAATCGGGTTTTCTACGGGGCGATCCGATGTGCATCGAAGTGCAAACGGAGAGAATACACCGGCTTCAGAAGCAACCAAAGAAGAACTGGTCGCGCTGGCCTCGGTTTTATCGGAATTTGATCACGGGGTATTACAAGCGGTGAGTGACTTTGATCTTTTAAAGGGACCAGAGCACTTTGACCGCGAGTTCGCGCTTTTGGAAGCCTTTGCGCTCGCAGGGAAAAGTCCCGTCAGTATTTCGTTGACGCAGCGGCACTTTGCTCCGAAGCAGTGGGAGCACATCATAGAACGATGTGAACAACTACAGTCTCAGCAGCCCATTCGTCTACAGGTCGCACCGCGCGGAATCGGCGTTATGTTGGGGCTGAGCGGAACCTTTCATCCGTTAATGGCTTTCCCCAGCTACTTGGAGATATCTCATTTGCCGCTGGCAGATCGGGTTTCTCTCTTGCGCGATCCAGAGCGGAAACGTCGAATTTTATCCGAAAAGCCGGTCTTGCTCGCAAAGGAAGGTTCTTCGGTTCCACCGCTAGCGGATATGCTTTTACAGCGGTTGGACGAGGTTAGTCGAACTCTCTTTCTGTTGGGGCATCCCCCGCAATACGAGCAGTCTTTGTCCGAATCGATCTTTGAAAAAGCAAAGCGAAAAGGGGTCTCTCATATGGAATATCTATATGACGTTCTCCTCGAGGATGATGGTAAAGCGATGCTGTATTTTCCGATTTATAACTACGCAGAAGGGGACTTTTCCAATGTTCTTTCGATGCTTCGGCACCCGCTCTCTCTACCCGGTCTCTCTGATGGTGGTGCTCATGTAGGTATGATATGCGATGCGGGGTTTCCCACATATCTGATTCAATATTGGACGAGAGACCGCGAAGGTGAGAAATTACCATTACCATGGGTGGTATCCTTTTTGACCAAGAAGCCCGCTGATTTTTTGGGGTTGTCGGATCGCGGTGTTTTGGAGGTGGGAAAAAAGGCCGATATTAATGTGATCGATTACCACAAATTGGGGGTGGAGGAGCCATATATGGTTGCGGATCTACCGGCAGGAGCGCAGCGATTGATGCAGAGATCGACGGGAATGGTCGCTACTTTTGTGTCTGGGGTTCCGGTAGTGGAAAACTCTCAGTTGACTCGGTATCGTCCTGGTCGGTTAGTTCGGGCTGGAAAAATAAATAACGGTCGATAAAATCGAGTTGTCGTTTCCAGCAATCCTTGGCATTTTTCGTCCAAACGGCGAGATGAAAGCCGTGTACGGCCTTCGGATAATATACGATTTCGTGAGGGATATCTCGCCGGCGCAGCGCGGTTTCCAGACGACGGGTGTCATCTAAAATGGGATCCTTTGTTCCGACAAAGGACATCATCGGAGGCAGAGGACGTTTCGGGGGTAACTCGGACTCCAAAAGCAGAATGGGATCGGCCAAGGGATGTTTTTGTCCTTGTAAATAACGCTTGGATACGGCCATAATACGGCTCCGCACAAAACCGGAGATTTTTTTCTTTTCGGTGTAGCGCTGCGGGTTGCTCACTTGGAGGAGTCCGCATGCGGGTATGATGAGACGGATGGGAAGATTCCGCGCAAAGATGGCCTTGGCCGCTTTGTCTCCCAGCGGAAAGCAGTTGGCAATGCACAGGGAAAGAGTGAGGTTTCCACCAGCAGATTCTCCGGATACCAGCCATTGTTGATTATCCGCGCCATATTCTTCTGCGTGTTCATGCACCCAAGTGGCGGCGCGAAAAGTATCGTGGAGGGCTGCGGGAAACGGAGCTTTGGACGCCAAACGATAGTTAATCGAAAACACCGTGTAACCTTGTTTTGCCAAGAGAAGAGCGGCCATCCAGTGTGTATCTTTGGAGAGGATGGAAAAGCCACCACCGTGGATGTACAGAACGACGGGACTGGCGCCATTTTTTTCCTTTGGACGGTAAATATCCAAATGATGTTCCGGTATAGACGGATCTCCATAGCAAACATTTTTGGTTACAATTACATCTTTCCACCACGACCATGTATGCGGGTGTAGTTTCATTCCCTGCAGTACAGAGTTCAAAAAGACCGACATGATGTTGGTAGATAGAGATTGAAAAAAAGTAAGTGAGCCTGCGGTTGAGGGATCCATGCTTGAACGGGGAAAAGAGTCAGTCATTTTTTACCATATATGTTATGGCGGTGGAGAGAAAATCCCTATGGAAACCTTAACGAGTACAGACGACAATGGCGTTGATCTGCTCTGCCCCTTGATCGAGTAACGCGATTGCACATGCCTCTAATGTACTTCCCGTTGTGAAAATGTCGTCGACGAGAAGAATGGACCGTTGGATGGGGCGAACCGCTTCAAACCGAAAGGAAAGATTCTTTTGACGATCGCGCTCGGTACGAGAACTCTGTGGCGTTGCATCCAAGCGTTTCAGAAGGGAGGCATGTGGAATATTGTGAGAGGAGGCAATCCTTTTGGCCAAAACCTGCGCTTGATCAAATCCACGTCGCGCGATTCGTCTAAAGGGTGTGGGAACATGTGTGACTTGATCCGATCTCGGTATGTCGATTTTGGAGCGCGTGATGCGTTGCGCGACTGCGTCGAGGATGCCTCGTTCCGGTTTGTACTTACAGCGCCGCAGTAGGGAGCCAAGCGGTGAGTCGTACCGACCGAGTGTCCAACATTTTTGTATGAGCTTCGGGGGCGTACAAGACTGCAATGTGCTCGGGATCTCCAGCCAGCATGTTTCACACAGATGCAATTCGTGCACTTTGGGCGCTCCGCAGTGTATACATGTTTCCGGAAATAAAAATTGAAGGGATTGTTCGAGTAGGCGCATGCGTTTTTGTAGGCACGGGGCATAAAAAAGCAAAAAGAAGTGCATTCTTTTGGTTTTGTGTCCGTTGATAAGCCCAAGAGGTGGAGGAAAATATGAATACGGATCGTTTTGGAGAATTGATCGCATCTATTTACATGCAGATGTTGCAAGAGTATCGCGATAAACAAAAAGCAGCGCTGGAAACAGCGCATTTGATCAACATATGGATCGGGGAGGAAGGGGAAACGCCAAAGGATACGAAGTCTCCTTAGGAGAGACGGCGACCCGCTTTATCGTTAATTTTGGGGTTTGTAAGCATTTTTATGGATGTGTAGGAGTCAGAAAGACAATATTTGTTCTACACATACTCGTGAGGCTGTGGTTATAATGGGGTATCCCACCAACTTTATCCTCCACGAAAAATACTATGGCAACTGGACAAATCTTTATGGAAGAGGAGCCCATTCGTTACGAACTTTGGGTTCCGGTCACCATCCGAATTGCTTGGGAGTTGAGTCTCCTCGGCATTCCAACGAGCAAAGAACTTCTCGAAAACGCGCGCGAGCACATATTGCGATCGATTCCAAGCAATTACACCGTCGAAGAAGCGGAGCGCTTTGCAATTATATATACCCATGACTTCATGGATAGACTCAATATTCAGCGATATGCTCGCCCGGAAGCAGACGACGATTTGCGAATGCATATTCCCCAAGAATGGCGCATGCGCATCGAGAAAAATGCGAGCAGTTTGGGGCGCAGCGTTTTTCGATATCATTATCGGGATGGGTTTTCATTGGAGGAAATCGCGGCCAAATTGGGTGTTTCCGTACAAAAGGTGCAGCGATCCAAAAAGAAATTGCATGTATTGATCCGCAAAGTCGTTTTGTTCTCCCATGAAACGAAGCCAGACACGCTCAAAGAAGAGATCTCTTCTTGGTCTCCAGAGCGCATTGACCGCTTGCTCGGGCGGGTCGCCATTGTTGCAGAACTCGAGGATTTTGACTTTCAAAACATTCTCTCCATGGAGGGACGGGTACACATGGGATGTCCGAGGGTGTATCACGCATACCGACTTCTACAAGAGGGTGCGATTTCTTTGAACGATTTAAAACAGCCCGAAGAGGATATGCTCACTTCCGAGACGATTAAGCTGCTCGCTTTGGTTCTGCATCCGGATGGTCGTCGACACGGTCGTTTGCTCGACAAAGAACTGCAAGACTTTGCGATATCCGCACAGGGGAATGTATGGCTTATCGCAGCGGAGGATATTCCCGAGGTGCAAGATATCCTCATTGCGTTGGCCGAAGAAAATCGCCCACCGCGCCACCATCTTCGCGGTGCGCTGGTACATGGTTCGGGTGCTTGGTTTGATGATTTACTCCTTGGCCCTCTTGCGGTGCGGGCGATCGAAGCCGCGCGCGCCAGGCCTTGGGGCGAAATTGACGGGATGGATACGCTACCGGCTCCTCTACCACCTCCGAAAAAAGCGGTGAAGACGTGGGTGCTGGCGGTTTTGTCCTTTGCTATGAGCGCATTTTTGCTTCATTGGTCTTTCGCAAACGATGAGTACATTCCTCGATACCCCATCGAAGCGGTATCCCATTCAGATCAGCAAACGGTTCGCATTCGCTTTGACGTATCGGACGATGCTTTGATCCATATAATTCAATATTCCAACGGCGAGTTCGAGGTTTTACATCAAAATCTCAGGCGAGAGAAAGGAGTCCTAGCGACCGGAGATGGACGCTACTTCTATCAAGCGACGGCAGATCGTTTGATTGTTGTTAGTTCTGATTTGAAAATAGAGGATTGGGGAGAGATTTTTGCGGTAGCGCAAAGTGCAGAAAACCCTTTTGGTCGTTTGAAAGAGGTGGTTTTACGGCGATACCCTCGTTCTTTTATACAGTTTTCTTCTCTCAGAAAAACGCTAAAAGACGATTCTTTTACGGCCTATTTTGGATCTTTTTCGGCAATGGATTAAAGTCGACCTAAGAGGAATTAGGCATGCGCGTTACACCACTCGACATTATTAACAAGCAGTTTCGCAGTTCTCGTCAGGGACTCGATCGAACCGATGTCTTGTCTTTTTTAGAAGATGTTCGGGTTACGTTGGAAGAGATTCTAAACGAAAACCAGCGACTTCGAAGTTTGGTTGCCCGCCGCGACGAAGAGATCGCTGACCTTCGAGGAGAAGAGTCCAGTATTAAAGATACGCTTTTACTCGCGCGTCGTCTGACAGAAGATTTAGAGCGAAGAGCACGGCGAGAATCGGATCTCATCATCGGCGAAGCACGTTTGGAAGCACAAAAGATCTTAATGTCCACTGCAGATGAGCGTCGAGAACTCCAAAAAGAAATCGTGGAGCTACAGTCTCAAAAAGTGCGCATGATCGCTGAAATCGGCGCAATCTTATCCGCTCACTCCAAAATGCTGAAAGAGTATTCATGAGTCGTTCCCGTCGAAGAAGGCTGCGCCGGCGAGCCATCAATTATGATGATCGTCGCGTAGACTTACACATGCACAGCAATCGATCCGACGGACAGCTCACAACGGATATGCTTTTGCGGCTGGCTGCCCAACGCGGCTTGGATATTATTTCGATTACCGATCACGACCTCCCACCCGTTCTCGCAGCGGGGAATCACCAACTCGAAGATCGCAAGGTGCGCTTGGTTCACGGTGTGGAGGTTTCCGTCGACCTGGAAGGTTCAGAACAGCATCTTTTGGTGTATTTCCCCGAAGAGATGCCAATGGAATTTCGTGATTTTTGCATAGAGCGCGCAAAACGACGGGCAGAGCGATACGATGAGTTGAGAGCAACCCTCGCTTTGGCAAACGTAGCACCCGCGGACGAGGACGCATGGCAAGGCAGACGATCATTGACGCGGCTGCATTTGGCCAAGGCCGTGGTTGAAGCCGGGCACGCGGATACCTGTTCGGCTGTTTTTGATCGATGGCTGCGCGCGTTGGAATTGAGTCAGTACTTTCCATCGATGGAATCCGTAATTGAGAAAGCCAAGGCCTTGGGTGGATTTAGTTCTTGGGCACACCCCCCTCTCGAGATGGCCGTATTGTATACCAAACGAATGGCTGCCATCGGTTTGGACGCACTGGAAGTCTTTCGTCCCTATCGACGAAAAAATCACGAACGCCAACTGCGCGAGTTGTCTGTGCGCTACGGTTTGCAGTGCAGCGGAGGTTCGGACACACACAACGACAACTTGGGGCAGTTTTCCTTCCACGCAGAAAAAATAAAAGGGTGGCCAGCGTCTTTTTCTTTCCAGCAATCTTGATTTTTGTTACAGGTACTAAGGATTCACAAAGCTAAGGAGAAAAAACATGGCTGATTCAGTACAATATTTTAAAGAAGCACTTCCCGCAAAATTCAGCAGCGATTCGGACTTTGCCGACGCAGTACAAAACGTCTTCCAATTTGAGATTGAAGGGGCGGGTACTTGGCACATCATCCCTGGACAAGGCGTTGTCGAGGGAGAGCACGACGAACCCGAATGCGTCGTTTCGGCGGACAAGGAGACCTTTGACGAAATTTTGGGCAATCCCGACGTTGCGATGGGCAAGTTCATGGAAGGGAAACTCACCGCCTCTGACTTGGGTCTGGCGATGCAGCTTCAGCAGTTTATCGGATAATTCCCCGAAGCGTTTGCGTAAAGAGGGCACCAAGCCCTCTTTTTTCGTTTTTAGATACGATTTATAGGCTTCTGCGATTGTTCCATGTACTGACGGCACCGATGAGCAAAGAGCCGGGTAGAAGAATGAGGGAGATAATCCAAATCAGGAGAATTTGCAGTTCGTTGAGGTTGATAGAGGGGACTTTGTCGTCGTTCGCTCTTTGGCTGAGTTGCTCTTTCTCCTCGGACATCCACGAGATCGTATTGAGGAAGAGATCGAGATTGCCGGGAGCGGTGCTAATCAAATCGTCGATGACAAGCGTCGAGGAGCCGATGACGATGATTTTGGCCCCGGGCGATCGTTTCCAATCTTCGGTTTTGGGTGCATCGGACGCAGAGTCATCTTCGGACGCAACCGGTTTGGTGTCGTCGTTCTCTTCGTTCTCGTCCGCACTGGCCGTTTCTGCGGAACGATTGAGATCGATGACGGTCGGATTCTCATTTTTGGGCAAATCGATGGTGGTTTGACCGACCGTAATGCGATGGGGGTCGATGATTTCAACAATGGAGATAATCGGTACTGGACCAGCGATGTCCACGTCTTCGTCGATCTCAAGGGGGCCGGTCATATAGCTCTTTTCTCCCCACGAATTGATAGAGCTTTTGGCAAGAGGGGCTCCTCCGCGATCGGGTAGGATGCTGACGCTGCGTACGCTTTGCAGAATGATGCTGGTGTTTAGGGAGTTGATAATCGGGTGTGGGGAGAATTCTTGGGTGTTGAGAAGAACAAAGCTGGGGTCGCCCCCTAAGATTTGATTCCGCGGATCGAGTTCGACAATCATGTTGTCGGGAAGGTCAAATCCGTATCGTTCGAGATGTTTGGCCAACGTGGGGGCGGCGTTGACATCCAGCAAGACAACGAGATGTCCCCCTTGTGCGACGTGCTTCGCGATCATTTCCGTTTCTGGAGGGGTCCAATCCAAGGACGGACCCGCGATCACGAAAACCTCGCAACTGTTTGGTATGGTCCCCATCAGTAGGGGATTGACCGTTCGAGAAAAGTAGTTTTGACCTTGGAGTTTCTGGGTGACAATACTCATAGAGCGGCCGCTCGTGTACACGTCTATGTCGAGTTCTTGGTGCCCGGTACTGAAGCAGATCTCATGCTTTTTTCCGCTTTTAAGCTGAACCAATGTGTTGATAAAATTTTCTTCGCCAAACCCGTCGCTCAAGGTTTGTTTTTCCGAACCGTACTCGAGGATCACTTCTCCAAATTGAGAGGTGATGTTGTATTGTCGCGCCAGGGTCGGATCTCGATTGGGATCGTACGATTCAAACGTTATATTTCTGTTTTGCGCTTTGACGCTGTCCATCAGGAGTAGAAAGTCGTGTTCTTCTGCGGTACCCGCAGGAAAGAAAGATAGGACTTTCAGGTCTTTGTCCAAACCGTCGAGTATGCTTTTGCTTTGATCGCTCAGAGAGTAGCTTTGCGCTTTGGTGAGATCGAAGCGTTTGTCGAACCGGTGCCCGAGAATGTTGACCGTGATGAGAATGGCGAGGGCCATGATGACCAACGTGACACCACCGGCGGTATTCTTTGCGTTTTGGGTTTTGAGACTCTCTTTTTCGAGGAATACCCACCCGACAAAAAGTGCGATACCAACCCCGGCGAGAGCGATCCATGGTGTCTCTACCGTGTCGGCTGTGGTGTTGTAAGCAACAAAGGAAAGGAGACACATACCACCGAGAATGGGTAAGAGCCATGTCCATGAGCGTTTGGGAGAATTTGGTTTCATCACTGCCACCGATATGCTTCAAGTCGTTGAAGAGATACAAAGAGAAAGAATGCGCTAAAACTGGTGAAGTAGAGAAGGTCTTTGATGTGTAAGACCCCTTTTCCCATGTCTTCCATGTGTGACAGGAGGGATATGTAGGCCAAAACGGTGGCAGCATCTCCTTTTGCAATTTGACTGAGTCCAAACAGAAACCACAGCGACAAAACAGAGATGAAGCTCAGGGCGAGTGCGATGAGCTGGCTACGGGTGAAAGCGCTGAACATCATTCCCAAGGAGATACACGAGCTCGCCATCAGAAAGGTAGAGAGGTAGTTCATGGCCAAAACGTTGATGTCGGGTTCCCCATATCGTATGAGCACGATGATCAAGGGAAGCGTAGACAAGAGAAGAACCGCACAATACGCGCATGCGCCGAGAAATTTTCCAACGACAATTTCCGTACTGCTAATGGGAGAAGAGAGAAGCAGTTCAAAGGATTTCTGTTTGATATCCTCGGCAAAAATCCTCATAGATAGAGCCGGTGACAAGAGTAGAATTAATATAGAAATGGTTCCGAAATAGTCAGGGATGAGCATTTTGTTAATATCGACTGCTTGTCCGGACATCATGGCCATGGGGTCGGTGTAAGCGGTAACGATCCAAGCGAAGATCAGGCCGCTAATCAGGGAGAAGCCGAGCAGACAGAGCCAACCGATTAGGGTGTCGAAGTAGGCATTTAGCTCTCGTTTGGCGATAGCGAGGGTGGCTTTCATACTTTTCCTTGGGTGAGTCGTAGGTAAACATCTTCCAGCTTAGAGGCGGGAGACAGTTCGAGGATACCGTATTCGACGGCCATTTTGGCCACCTCTGCACGGATCTCTTGGTTATACTCGAGTTCGATGAGACCATTCCCTTTGTCGAAGACCTGGTTGATGGCGGGATGAGCCTCGAATTGCGGCAGGAGTTGGTCTACGCCACTGGCGACGTGTAATTTGATGCGGTTCTCCATGGACTTGAGATTCGAGAGTGTATCTTGGGCGACGATTTCTCCGCGAGAGATAATAATGGCGCGGTTGCAGATCGATTCGACCTCTCCGAGGATGTGGGTCGAGAGAATGACCGTGATATCTCCTTGGGAGAGTTCTTTGAGGAGCTTTCGCAATTCAATACGCTGCGCGGGATCCAGTCCGCTGGTGGGTTCATCGAGGACGAGAACGCTGGGTTCGTGAACGAGTGCTTGTGCGAGCCCAACGCGCTGGCGAAAACCTTTCGAAAGATTGTTGATGATTCGATGGGAGACGTCTTGCAGTCCGACGAGGGAAAGCGATTTGTCCGTTGCGGCTTTGGGGTTGCTCACGCCTTTGATGGCGGCGCAGAATTCGATGTAGTCTTGGACGATCATGTTGGGGTAGAGAGGGGGTGTTTCTGGGAGATAACCAATACCGCGTTTTACATCTTTGGGCTTTTCGATCACGCTCATGCCGTTGATGCGCGCTTCCCCGGACGATGCTCCAATGCAGCCGCACAGGATACGCATCGTTGTCGTTTTGCCGGCGCCGTTGGGGCCGAGGAAGCCGACAACATCCCCTTTGGGTACGGAGAAGGATACGTTTTGAATGGCTTTAAAGGTGCCGTATGTTTTGGTCAAAGACTGTATTTCAATCATGGTGGGCTTTGTCCTTGGATAGGGGCTGACGACCATTTGCTTTTTAGTCAACTCGATCAAAAGTGCAAGTGAGAAATCGACGCTTTATTTTGGGCGGGTCTCGATGGTCAAGTCGACGAAAAAGAATTCTATCTACGGGTAAAGATTGTGTAGGAAGATGCGAAATTAATGGTGAATTGGTTATTTGATTCTGAAATCTGTATAGTATTCGCAATCAACTTGCTATGGGAACTATCTCAATTGTGTAGACATGTTATTGTTTGTAAGACATTCATGATACTGGAAGGTTTATATGTTGAAACGACTTCTTATTCCGTTGCTCGTCTGTACGGGATGCAAGAATTCTTGGAAACTTGTAGAAAACGACGGTGACTCGGCAACCGTATTCGACGGGGACTGCTGGCCAGGGAACGAAGATCCGGTTCCGCCCGAAGGGGCGCTGGATTATGGCTTAACCAAAGAGGGTATTTATCCAGGCGCATTGGATCTTCCGTATGACGGTATCGACGCCAACTGCGATGGAAAAGACGATTTCGATTACGACGAAGATGGATTTGTGCCCAAGCAATTTGAGGGTATCCGCACACTGGGATACGCCGGCGAATTGCTACAGGCCACCGACTGCTGGGATGATCCCGAAATTATTATCGTGAGCGACGGCGTGCGAGACTTTGAGATTGGCGGAGCGGATATTTATCCCGATGCTGATGAGCAGTATTACGACGGCATCGACCAAAATTGCGACGGAAAAAATGACTTTGACCAAGACGAGGACGGCTTTGTTCCGGAAATATTTGACGGTATCGCTACCCTACAAGAGGGTGAAATTGCCGCTTCTGGATCGGAAACGGCGGGTGGCGGTGAAGGTGTAGATATCGAAGTATCGCTTCCGGCGACGGATTGCTGGGACGATCCGGGTGCGGTTTCTGGCCCAGAAGGCGCCGAAGAATCTTCGCTGACCGGCGCGGACATTCATCCCGACGCCACCGACCTTTGGTACGACGGTATTGACCAGGACTGCGCAGGAGACGACGATTTTGATCAAGATGTCGACGGTTTTGTACCGACGCAATACGTCGGAATCGTAACCATTCGCGAGCGCCAAGAACTCGACTTTTTGGGCAGTTCCGAAAACGTTTTGAACGTGGGGAATCTACCGGGCAACGATTGTTGGGACGATCCCAACAGTATCGCGATCGACGGAGATTTGGAAGATTACGGGATTGCGGGCATCGATGTCAACCCAGACGCGGTGGAGCAGTACTACGACGGTATCGATCAAAATTGCGACACGCTCAACGATTTTGATCAAGATACAGATGGCTATGTTTTTCCGCAGTACGACGGTGTGGAAACCATAGATGAAGCGGGCACGGTTTCGGGCTCGGTCGACGCCTTGAGCGGAGACTGTTGGGATCACCTCGATGCGTTTCAAACCGGTGATCTGCAAACGGGTGTCTTGGACAATACCCTGACGGGTGCGGAGATCAACCCCGACGCGACGGAGCAGTGGTACGACGGTGTCGACCAAAACTGCAATGGCGACCATGATTTCGACCGCGATGGCGATTTGTACGCAAGAGTGGAGAACAAAGCGACCCACCAAGAAATGCTCAACGGTGTGGCACAAGCGATTACACCAAGTACAACCATGACGGCTGGGGTAGATTGCTGGGACGCGCCGGGTCTAATCACGGTTCCTTCCGGTGCACAAGAGCTCTTTGTTGCGGGTGACGACGTAAACCCGGGCGCCACCGACCAGTGGTACGACGGCATTGACCAGGACTGTGCGGGCGACGACGATTTTGACCAGGACGTGGATACCTTCGCCAACGAAGTCTACAGCGGTATTGGAACGATTCAAGAAGATGTCATTGAAAACGCGGGCGCCTCGGTTGTTGTGACGCAGCAAACCGGCACCGACTGCAACGATGATATTAACGACGATGGTGCAGAGGTCTACCCCGGGGCAACAGAATTGTGCGACGGTCGCGACAATGATTGTGATGGGGCCTTTCCAAGTGACGAAACCGACGATGATGCTGACGAGCATGTCGAGTGCACGCTTCACGTCGGCGGCTGGGATGGTCCTTTGACAACGATGCTCGGAGACGACTGTGACGATGCTGAAATACTGATTCATCCCGATGCGTTTGAATACTGCGACGGTCTCAAGAACGACTGCAATACGGCCTCTTTGGACACCGACGAAATCGACGACGATAACGATGGTTACGTAGAGTGTGTTATCGGATCTGTGGGTTGGCAGACCGATCCAATCAAGCTTGGTGGCGATTGCAACGATGCCGACCCAACCGAAGACGCAGACACCATTTGGTATTCCGACGTAGACGGCGATGGTTTTGGTGACGTGAACAATGCCTTTGCCTGTGAGAGAAATGCACTGACAGATGTAGAGGACAATCAAGACTGTAACGATGCAGACGATACCGTCTATCCAAATGCCCCCGAGCTTTGTGATGGTCAGGTCAATAATGTTGCCTTCAGCACTACGAGCTCCACCTGTGGTGCAGCGCTTGCGAACAACGAAGCCGATGTGGATGAGGATGACTATGTTGCGTGCACGATCGACAGTGGCGGCTGGGATGGTGCGGTCAATATCATCAACGGGGATGACTGTGATGATAGCGATGGGACGGAATATCCCGGTGTAATTTGGTACTCCGACGTAGATGACGATGGTTTTGGTGACCCCAATTCTTCTTTTAGTTGTGCGCGCAACAACATCGGCGACGAACTCAATGCACGAGACTGCAACGACAATGACAATACGGTCTATCCGGAGGCGCCGAAGCTTTGCGATGGTCAGGTCAACGATGTGGATGCGGACGCGACCGTGGATACATGCGAAGTGCTTCTTAGTGCGAACGATCCCGACGAGGTAGATGACGACGGTGATGGCTATGTCGAGTGTGCCATCGATGGTGGCGGCTGGGATGGTGTCAGCATTAGCGGTGGTGACGATTGTGATGACACCAGTACGGGTGTTGCAACCTTTCCCGGGGCAGCGGAGAGTGAATCTTTGACACGCTGCATGAAAGATACAGATGACGACGGTTATGGTGACTCAACCTCTTCCAGTGTATACCAAGAGGGTACGGACTGCGACGACTCGGCTACCGCCAATGATATCTATCCCGGTGCACCGGAAGTGGTAGACGATGGCATCGATCAGGACTGTGATAGTGGCGATACCTGTTATGTGGATGCCGACGACGATGGCTACCGCACCATCGATACGACGCAAACAGTCTCCTCCGTCGATTTGGATTGTGTTGACTCAGGTGAGGCCCAGAGTACGGATCCCAACACGGATTGTGATGATTCTGTTGGCGCGGACGATATTTATCCCGGTGCTCCAGAGGTTGTTGGAGACAGCATCGATCAGAACTGTGATGCCGTAGATGACTGTTACCAAGACTTAGACGAC
>JAYYRF010000444.1:0-18247 GCA_036127535.1 Myxococcota bacterium
TATGGAGTCGTTTATCAAAGAAAAAAAGGCGATTGAGCCAGAGTTGCCTTTCGTGCCTCTGTGTCCCGAAGATCAACTCATTGTCGACGAACGAAAATATCTCGCTCAAAAACATGGGATATGGCTAGAGGACGAGCAAATCGCGGTTTTACCCTGCACACACTTTCTTCCCTATGCCGCGCCGCAAACCGTGACGCTCTATCCTGTAGAATCGATAGAAGAGGCATACCAAACGCTTTTACCCTACAGGCCTTGGTTGGGAATACTGGGAAGCGACGAGCTTCAGTACCCCTACAAAGAACTCTTTCCCAATAGCGACCTACTGAGACTCCAAGCCCTCTTCCAACACAGTACAACGATAGCACAAATGTACACCCCAAAACTGGAGTGGTGGGTAGAAGAGTAGCGACACGAAACAAACCGAAGAGAAAATGATAAAACCCGCGTATTGTACGCGGGTTTTTCAGTTTCGTTTCGCAAAACAACTAGTTACTGCTGTTAAACTCACTTCGTATGCTGCTGTTCTCGCGCAGGCGATTGAGAGCCTCTCGCTCAATCTGACGAACGCGTTCACGAGAGAGTCCCATTTCCTTACCAACTTCAGACAAGGTACGAAACTCACCATCATCCAATCCGTAACGACGAGTCAAAACAAATCGCTGACGCTCATTTAGGAGATTTTGAAAGGCGTTTTCCATTCTTCGTAGCTCTTGCGAGTAAATCGCTTCTATGTCGGGCTGTGGGGCGTCTTCGTCAGAGAGAAAGCGATCCAATGGGCGTGGCCGAGGGCCTTCATCTACCGGCTGTTCCAGAGAGATGGTATTACCCTGAGACAACAAAAGCTCTGCTCGTTCCTTATCGATGTTTACTTCGTCAGCAAGGTCTGCAATGCTATATTCTACCCCCATAGATTCAAACCGTTTCATCGCTTTGCGGAGATTTCGGGTTTGCTCGACAGCGCAGCCCGGAAGACGAACCGGACGTCCGGTATGGTCAATGGCACGCGTCATCTGAGCGCGGACCCACCAACGAGCGTAGGTAGAAAAACGAATGCCTCGATCGGGATCGAATCGTTTTGCCGCACGAAGAAGACCAATGTAGCCCTCTTGGACAAGATCCTCCTCGTCCATAAACGGTCCAGCGAGTTTACGAGCTTCCCCATGAGCGATGCGCCGACCAGACATAGCGAGACGCCAACGAAGCTCTTCGGCCTTGCGCCATGAATTGGTTGCCGTTCTCGCATATTCACGCAATGCAGGATCTTTGCGCGCAGCAAGTTGAACAGTCCGAACAGACTCTTCCAAGCGATCAACAGCCCCTGCACGGGTTCTTTCGGCTCGGTCGGGGCGACGAGTCAAGATGGAGGCTGCCTCTGGAATTCCTTGAACGGCTTCGCGGGCTTTTACTTCCGCTTCGCGAATGTTGCGCGCCATTTCTCGTTCTTGCTCGGCTGTAAGTCTTTCTGAAAATGTAATTGATGAGGGAAAGGTCATATGCTCCTTCCGGTTGGAGGTTTACTTTGTATGAAACCATGCGTGGTTCAACGATTATAAAATAAAGATCGAATTTTTAAAAAGGAAAAAAAGCTCATTAAACGTATCTTTTTTCAAACGACAAGATGAGTGCAAATGGACATGTTTCTCTTCATTTCTTTTCAATGTTTTCTTCCTGCAATGCATCTATCACGCCTTAATAATTTGACTTTGTCAATAAGTTTTTTTTATTTTTTATGTTTTATTGCAAAAAAACACTTTTATTAACTTAACTCGAGTGACAAAGGCCCTTTACAAGCCAACAGCCCCTCTTACCTTCTCCAAAGTAGATTTTGCTATTGTACGCGCATTTTTTGCTCCTTGATGTAAAACTTCTGACACATAAGAAGAATTTTCTACAAATTGCTCGTACCGCTCTCGGGGCTCTTCTAGTTTCTCGTTCATCACCAAAAATAACTCTTGCTTTGCATGACCATATCCGAAGTTCCCCTTTCGATATCGCTGGGCAAGTTCGTCGCACTGCGCAGGAGACGCAAAGAGTTCATACAGCTTAAATACGTTACAATGAGTCGGATCCTTCGGTTCTTCCAAGCCCTTTGAATCGGTTTTTATAGACATAATTCGCTTTCGCAGCTTCTTCGGCTTCAAAAATAGAGGGATCGTGTTGTCATAGCTTTTCGACATCTTTTGACCATCTATACCAGGAACGGTTGCAACCGAATCTTGGATCATCGGTTCCGGCGGAGTCAAAACATCTCCATACATATGATTGAGACTTTGTGCCATGTCCTTTGCCATTTCGACGTGCTGTTTTTGATCTTTCCCGACGGGTACTACATTCGCGTGAAAAGCCAAAATATCAGCCGCCATCAAAATAGGGTACGTATACAGACCAGCAGATATTTGCTTCCTACCCTTGGCAACAGCATCCTTGAACGCATGCGCCTTATCGAGCATCCCTTTCGAAGTTACACAGGACAAAATCCAGCTCAGTTCACATACTTCCGGAACGTCGTGCTGCACCCAAAGTGTCGTCTTTTCTGGATCCAGACCCATCGCAAGCCAGGTGCGTGCGACATCCATAATGCGCTCCCGCAGCAAAGCTGGATCCTTGGATGTGGTTAAGGCGTGATAGCTCGCGATAAAGTAAAAAGACTGGTAACTGCTCTGTAAAGCAAGAGCTGGCTCGATGGCACCCAGCCAATTTCCAACATGAGGAACACCACTTGGTTGAATTCCCGTTAAACTTCTCTTCAATTTTTCCTCCAAAATTCGTGGTGAAAATGTAGCACTATGCTATCATAATTTAAAAATTACAACCCAGAGGATTCCATGCGAATTTGGATTGCTACTTTATTGTGTGCGTGTGTCACTGACAAGGAACCCGAGTCAAGTAACGGTGCAGACTCTGCAACAGATCAGCCAGATGTAGAGTGTACACAAGACAGCGAGTGTTCTGACGGCTTCATCTGTGAAGCCCAAGAATGTATTTCCGGCGATAGAAACAATAGCCAAGAAGAAGCGATATCTCTTCTTTGGTCCGATTCGCGCAACGGCACCATCAATCCTGCCGGAGATATAGATTACTACTCGTTTAACGCCAGCGGTGGTGAATACATTCGAATCTACACGACCACGGAGTACGATGAAGACGATACGGTTTTGGTCTTACGAGATCCAAACGGAAAAATCTTAACGTGGTCAGATGATTATCCGACGGGCAGCCAGGTCTCCAGCAAAGACTCCGTCATCTTCGCGTATTTACCGATCGCAGGAACCTACCTTATCACCGTTCAAGACTATGGCACATACTTCAACACGACCCCCAACGGATCTCCTTTTTACGGATATGGTCTATACCTCGAAGAATGGCAGCGACACACGCGCGAAAATGACTCCATGGAAAATCCTCAACTCGGTATCGACATGGAAAACACCAACATGTGGGACAGTGTCGGCGTAAACATTCAAGAAGACGGCGACATGGATTACGTCAGTATCAATTACACCGCAGACTCTCCCGCGCTTCAACTTTCCGGCGTCATCAATCTCGACGGAAGCGATCTGTATTCTCTCGTCAATCTGTACAATGACGAAGGACAACTTCTCTCCAGCCAAACAGAGGTTGGTCCCAGCGGTACACTCCGCTATCCCATGATGACCCCTGGAACCTATCTACTCGAGATCACGGATTCCGGTGGACTCGGCTCCGCTGAACATTGGACATTCCTCTTTCCGATCGCGCGTGATATATCCGTAGAATATCACCAAGACACCGAGCCCAATGACGACAATACCACGCCTACCGATCTCCCACTGGAGGTAACGAGTAACAGCAACGGCAACGAATATGGCTTTGGATATGGTGTGGGCTCTTTGGGAGCCGCCGATGAAGACTGGTTTGTCGTCTCTAACCCTTATGATGACGGTACCTTGGTTGTATGTCTCGCGAGCACCCTATACGGGTCTACGCTCTCACCGAGTATCGACATTTACGATGCCGGCCTCAACCTCCTCGGCAGCCAAATTAGCGATCCCAACTCGGATCCCAACGCTGCGATTGACTCTATCTCCTACAACGCTGGAGACTACTATATCCGTATCTACACGGAGGAAGTGCTCGTAGAAGAATCTCACAGCAACTGGTATCAGTTTATCACCTTTGCCGCTTCTTTTAACCCAGAGTCCTATAGCTGTCCCTGAGAGGTCGATGTAGGTAAGACAAGAGACGAATTAACGCATCGCGGTGTGGAGACGTAGGAACGTCTTTTATGGCACTTTGGGCACTCCAAGTGCAAGCAACAATATATTCTAACGCTCCGGGAATGGCAGAGGATCGTTTTATTTGGCTCAAGATCTCTGCAGCGCCCTTTCCCGTCTGACAAATCTCTTCCCAATGCTGCTGGATTTCAGAGCGTTCTTGTGCGAGTAGGCTGAGCGTGTACAGTGGCTCCTTGTGATTCGCGTGCGCTTCGATTAGGGCAATGGCCTCCTCTTCAGAACGCAAGAGCCAATACACCTCTTCCGCAATGTTCCAAGCCATTCCCACATGAAACCCGTATCGTCCCAGTGCCGTTATCGCTGTGCGTTCAGCACCCGCGACGCGCGCACCCGCACGGCAGGTGAAAGAAAATAAAGCGGCGGTGTGCTTTTCGAAGTGCTCTCTCAGATCTGCAGGAGGTGGTATTTGACATCCCCAGCGTTGGCTTTGGGATTGAGCAGTCGATACATCCCGCATCAAATCGATGAGTTCTTGCACATGTTCAGAGGAAGAATGGCGCGCCAATTCCAAAGCCCGAATCGTTAATAAGTTACCACCGATCCACTTTTGGGCTCCCCCCAACAGTTTCCGAGCAACTCTTCGTCGGAGTCCTCCTTGCTGACCTAGGGCGGCATCGTGAACCAAAATAGCCGCTCCGAAGAGTTCAGCAGCTAAAGCGAGATGTTCGACCTCTAATTTTTCTACGGTGTCCTCTTTCTTTGTCGCATATGCACTCAAAAGCATCAGTACTGGACGAATACGAGGTATTCCAGGCGCAACAAATAAATCGGGAGAGAAGCCTTCTCCTTCGATCAGGTCTTCCAGAGCTGAGTCTACGTTGGCGACAAAGTCTCGAAGTCCGAATTGGAGGTCTGTAATCTCTCGTCTAAAAAAATCGCTGATCGTCTACACCATCGAAAAAATGTCGATATTTCTTAACATTGAACAGGACACGCGAGAAAAGGTTCCAAAGGCGCTTTTGCAACTAACCCTAATTCTCAGTGCAACAAGCGACCTGGACTCAATACTCGTTGTTGGTGTCTCTCCATGCTCCCGCATTGCAATACACCATCAGAGCCAATCCAACTAAGAGAAGTGGAAGCCCCATTTGACCGTTGCCGCTCAATACGATGTCCATCGTCGCATCGTATCCAAATCGCTCATAGGATACGGCGGCCGGCTGCATTTGACCATCGCTCATCAAACCAAAACCACTATCGCCAAACCCACCGATTAGAAGCATAATGCCAACGGCAACGCAAAATCCACCGGCTAACCAAAGACCTGCTTTCATGGTACCTCCAATATATCTAATCAACACCAAAATTTAGGTTATATTATAACGGTAAGTTACCCTCTTCGGCAAATGTCGGCAATCGATTATCTTCCCGCAACCCGCAATGGATTCCAAATGCTCTTACTTTTTAGTATTTTCATGGCATGCAACACCCAAGAACAAAGCGCCAAAGACCAAGTTATCGTTGTGGACAAACACAGCGCACCCTCAAAAGATGACTTTCAAAAACACGCTTTTTTTTGTTGCTCCGATGCAAAAATCCAAACCGTCGTGGACGCTTATATAGGCTTAAATGATGCGCTCGCCAACGATAACACGACTCTTTCTCCTCAATTGGGTACGGCATTTCTCGATTTGGCGACCCAGTATCCTTCCCTAAAAGAAGAAAGCGAAACAATCCGTCCCCTTTGGACCGACATGGACGGAATCCGATCAAACTTGTCTGATATCAGCATTTTGATGATATCTCTCGCAAAAAAACACAAATCTGATTCAGGACAAAAGATCATCACGGCGTTTTGTCCCATGGCGCCGGGGCGATGGCTGCAAAAGAAAAACGTCGTTCACAATCCATACTACGGATCAAAAATGCTGACGTGTGGAGTTTTCGAATGATTGCACTATCCATACTACTCGCTTGTTCGTCAAAGCAGACAGCGCAAGAATGCACCTCTATTACGGACGAGCTTCAAAAAGACGAGTGCTATCACAACGAGGTCTTACTCATCCCCAGCACCAAACTCGATGAACTCATAATCAAAGCCAAGAGCATCAACGATCCAATGATTCGCGGAGCGGCCGTTTCTGCGTGGGTTCGCGATCACAATACAGAAATCACCCAAAAACAGGGAATGGAGTTATGCGAACTGCTAGACGGACGAGATCGTTTCTATTGTGTACGTCGCTTGTCATCGCCACACCTCAAGCGCTAATCTTCAGCGGGTGCCAAGACAGTGAATCCAACGCAGCAGAGAATCCCATCGGTCCCAAAGGAGATCCGCTGGAAAGCGATTACTACCCTCCCTGTATGAAATATGTCAATATGCCGGAGTCCTACGGATATTGTTTATACAAGTTCTCCGGTGGTTTCCGATCTGCAGATGAGATCGAACATTTCTGTCCGCAAGCGGGGAAATGGGAGCTGGAGTGTCGGCATGCGTGGGTTTCCGGACGAATGCAGCCCGACTCTGGACACAAAACAGAAGATTTGATCAAGGTATGCGGAGAGAATCCAGACTGCACCTTCGAGCTCATCGATTTTCGACCAGAAAAGGATATCCTTTCTCAAATAGATCTCTGTGCCAACCACGTTAAGAAGCACCTCCAAGACTGCGTCGGTCACGCGATGCAGAGATGGTGGTACAGCAAACCCAGCGCGGAAGAGGTTGCGCGCGTCATGAAAAGCTCTTCTCCCGTACCCGATCGGGTGGCTTTCTATGCCGCTGCTAGCGTACAATGCGCCGGAATCGGCTCCTGTGACGGAGACGCATATCTCAAACGAATCTGCAGCAAAAATGTACGACACTTTAAAAAGAATCCAAGAACATGTCCTCCCCAAGAGGAACCGAAAATGGAAAATCAATTCTCTCCCAAAGAGCTGACCCCACAAGCAGGACACGGTTCAAAGGGAACCAATGTACGTCCTCCACCCAAATTCGATCAAAAACCACGAGGGACACCACCAAAGGTTCCACACGGTCATAAACCACCGAAGCAGTAATCTTTTGATTATAACTTCGGATCATCTCTAGATCGTTTGACAACAATCAATGATGAATACTTACAAGAAGAGTGTGGCCTATAACCAACTCACAAGTAGACTTCTTTTTATGTCTCAGTCGCCATAGAAGAACCGATCAAAATATGAATTTGGTCTAACATGATGCGGAACGAGAAGAACGCCAAGATTTATGGGAAGAGTATTCAAAGCTCCCCCGTGTCCCGTTCAGACCTGCCCACCCAATATTCTGCATCATCCATTCTCCACCTTCACTTTTTGTTATTGGCGATGGGAGTTTTCAAGTAGACAAGAGCCAAAGCTTCCACAACGGTCGCTGCCACAACCACTTCTTCACGAAGAATCAGTAACTTTTGTGCAACAACGTTTTTTTTTGTGACCTCACTATTAGCGAAACAGCAGCTTTTCCTTTTATGATACCCCAAAATATATATGAACAATAATCCTTTTATTGATTCTAAGTAAACAATTGATGAGGTTTTCATGCTATTTCTGCTCACGGCTCTGGCCTGCCAAAAAGAGGCAAAGGACGATGGTATTACAGAGATACATATTTGGCATGCCTATGGAGATGATGAGAAAGCTGCTCTTGTAGAATTATTGGAAGAGTACGACAACGCACATCCAGATATTAAGGTCTCTCCTCTCTACATCACTCCCAATGCCTTTCAAAATAAACTGAGAGCCGCCGCACCTCGAGGAAATGGACCAGATCTTTTTATTCAAGCCCATGAAGGCATCGGATCTTGGGTAAAAAAAGGACTAATCCAGCCCATAGAACTCGAAACAGACGATCTTCTTCCCATCACCGTTGAGGCACTCACGTACGAAAACGAATTGTATGGTGGTCCAATGACGTACAAGAGCTTGGCTCTGTTTGTCAATAACGATCTGGTGGAAACCGTTCCTAAAACTACAGACGAGTTGATTGCGTACTCGGACACTCTCCAAGGAAAAGACGTCACGCTTCTCGCTTATCAAGCAACCGAAGCTTTCTATCACGCCATCTGGATGCACGGTTTCGGCGGTGGTGTCTTTTCAAAAGACAACCAAGTCGAACTTCATTCCGACGCCAACATACAATCACTGGAGTTTGTTCGCAATCTGCAAAAAAGAAATTTCATCCCAGAAGAGCCGACCTATGCACTGGTTTCCGAACTCTTTAAAAACAACAAAGCGGCCTTTGCCATCAACGGCCCCTGGTTCTTAGGTTCGTTGGACGACAGCCTTAATTTTTCTGTACATCCTCTACCAAAGATTTCAGAAACGGGACAGCCGGCCAAACCCTATCTGAGCGTTGAAGGAGTGATGCTCTCCGCCTATGCCAAGCATCCTAAGGAAGCCAAAGAGCTCTTGTCCTTTCTGATCAACGAAAAATCAGCTACAAAACGTGCCATCAAAGGCAAACAGTCCGTGCCCAACATCTCAGTCTACGAGAATCCGGTCATTGCCTCGAATCCCATTCAAATGGCGTTTCGCGAGCAACTCAACACCTCCTATCCAACCCCAAACCGTCCTGAAATGTCGAATACATGGGAACCAATGGCTCGTGCCGTTCGAAGAGTTTCTCGGGGAGCATTTAGTCCCGAAGAGGCGATGAAAAAGGCACAGAAAGAATACGATATTCTCGCCAAACCCCCTCCTGAACCGGTCGATCCAACAGCGTACCTAATCGTAGGTGCATTGATGCTTCTCGGAATGACGGGCTACGGCGCCAGGCAGGTGTACTCACACCGCAAACAGATTCGAGAGCATTGGTCTAGTTACCTTTATGTCGCTCCCTCTGCATTCGCTATGCTCTTACTTACAGCGATTCCATTCATCGTCGGCTCTTTGGTCAGTCTTTTTGCTCATAAAAATGGAGAGTTTACATTTGTTGGATTATCCAATTTTGTTAGCATCATCTTGGCAGAGGATTGGGGAATCACCTCTTCTCTCTCATTTTACTTTACGCTCGGCGTAACCGTTCTTTGGACCGTACTCAATCTTCTTTTACATGTATCCATTGGTATCGCACTCGCCATGCTCCTCCGAGAACCGTGGCTCAAACTGCGTAACTTCTATCGGGTTCTTCTGATCCTTCCCTGGGCGGTTCCCAACTACATTACCGCCTTAATTTGGAAAGGCATGTTTCACCGACAGTTTGGTGCCATTAATGCCCTTTTCGAGGTCTTTGGTATAGAGAAAGTATCTTGGTTTTCACAATTTAGCACTGCCTTTACTGCGAATTTGGTGACCAATACATGGCTGGGCTTTCCCTTCATGATGGTCGTCACGTTGGGCGCTTTACAGTCTATTCCGAGAGATTTAGAGCAAGCGGCCGCCGTTGATGGTGCATCCGGTTGGCAACGGTTCTGGCACATTACGCTGCCATTGCTCAAGCCCGCTTTGCTCCCCGCGATTGTTTTGGGAAGCGTTTGGACGTTCAACATGTTCAATATCATTTATTTGGTGAGTGGTGGTGAGCCAGACTCTTCAACCGATATCCTAATCTCAGATGCTTACCGATGGGCATTTGAGCGCGGAGACCGATACGGATATGCATCCGCATACGCCGTTCTCATCTTCTTTATTCTCTTTGGTTACTCCAAAATTGGCAACAAAATCGCCGGTAGAAAGACCCTCTAGGAGACAACAATGTATCAACAGCCACCTTCGATTTCTCGTCAAATCCTTTATCAGGTCATCCTCTTTTCTATCAGCATTGCGGTTTTGTACCCCGTGCTTTGGGTCGTTAAGATGGCACTCACTCCTGGCCAAGCCTTTTCGATGGATCCGTGGCCTTTTCCCAGCACCGTTTCTTTGGAAAACTTTGCTGCCGTCGTTGGTGATCCCTATGCCAAAGATGGCTGGCTCTTCGGAAAACAACTCTTCAACTCACTCTTCGTCTCCCTCTTGACGGCCGCGGTCGGTGTCATCCTATCTTGCACGGCAGGCTATGCCATGAGCCGATTTGCGTTTCCAGGAAGAGATGCCGGTATGAGCTTTTTCCTCGTTACACAAATGTTTCCGGGTGTTGTCATGGCCATTCCACTCTACATTTTGATGCAAAAATTGAACCTTCTCGATTCCGTATTCGGACTTACACTCGCCTATGCAGCAACCGCGATTCCTTTTTGTACCTGGAATCTCAAAGGCTATTTTGACACCATTCCAAAAGATTTGGAAGAAGCCGCCCGTATGGATGGCGCCTCACAGTGGGTTATTTTTACACAAATCGTTCTTCCTCTATCTAAACCTGCCCTGGCCGTAACCGCTCTTTTCTCCTTCATGACCGCTTGGAACGAGTTTATCCTTGCGCAAACCTTTATCAACAAGGAGAGCGCGTACACCCTTCCGGTTCTGCTCAACTCTTTTGTTGGGAACTACAATACGGAATGGGGAAATTTCGCCGCGGGTGCCATCATTGCCTCCGCACCCGTCATGCTCTTGTTCTTTGCTCTGCAACGCTATCTTGTAGAAGGGCTGACGGCTGGTGCCGTTAAAGGCTAGAACATCGCCGAACCCGGCTTAAAAGCGACTGGAATCAAAACCGTTCATAAACCGACGTTCCATGAGAACAGAACAATACGGCTATTCTCATGGTTATCGTTTTGTCAGTCTCCACCGTTAATCGCTTCGATATTGGAGCATTTTTTATACCGATTGGATCCGATGGCTATTGGGTGTTGCTGACGGTCTTAATCTTTGCTTTTCCGACACCACCACCTGCGAAGTACTGCTTCGTTGTCTCATCCGGCTTCAATGTGAGACTTGCAACCGTCGCTCGATTCTTTTGCGAAGAGAGCGAACCGCTGCTCCACGGATTTGACATGCGCGAGACTCGGTGACGTTCAGTCTGTCACCGATACTCTTGAGGCTTTTCCGCTCAAAGAAGTAGAGCTCAACCGCAATTTTTTCGCGTTCGTTCAATTTTCCGAGTTCCTCCATGAGAAGAACACGCAGTTCTTTTTCAACGAGACTCGCCTCTGAATCCAGTCCGGAACACGCCAATAGATCTCGGATAGAGCAAGCCTCCGTACTGGCAAGAGGCTGATCGATCGAGACCAAAGAATGGATTCTCGCGCGTCGTCGATGTCTAACAAACTGCTGACGGTTCATCTTGAGTTCGTCGGCCAATTCTGTCTCTTTGGCTTTGCGACCGAGTCTTTTGTGGAGCGACTCTCGGAGACCGTCTAATTCTTGCGCGCGTCGGCGAACCGAACGGGGAACCCAATCTTGCTTGCGCAGTTCATCGATCATCGCACCGCGTACCCGAAGCTCTGCATAGGCGCGAAACGGAATCCCCTTCGCCTGATCGAATCGATCGTACGCTTCTATCAAACCGATGACACCGACACTGACCATATCTTCAATGTCTACGGTTGGTGGTAAACGACGAATCAGCCTTCTCGCAATGGAGTACACCATTGGATAAAAGGAAAGAATATAATCTTGTCTTTCAACGGAAAGAGACTTTTGAATTGCATACATAACCCCTCCAAGGATTTTTTCTGTATGCATGCAAAACCCATGCCAACTAAGAAAGCCTGAATTACTCTCAAAAAAGAGAATTTCGTTATATCAATTTTGAGACATCCAAAAAACCTGTATCAATTTCGATATAAAGATCGACCCAAAGGATTAAACCTTGATCGAAATTTATTCACTTCCTTGAGAATTACCTGCAAACCTTTGGTGATCCCAATATATTTTACTGCGTATAATTTTGTAGAGGCTACCATGCTCCTCCCTTTTTTATTTTTTCTCGCCTGCACAGATCAGTCCGTTCAAGTGGTCAATCCATCCCCAGTTGCCCGCATTATGTCTCATGTTGATGGGGACCGCGTGCTGGAAAACTACACCATTCTTCTTCGGGGCACAGCCTCCGATTCCAATCACGGTCCCGACGAACTGCGTGTGACATGGTTGAGCAATAACCGCGAACTTTGTCCAGCAACACCAGCGGAAGCAGATGGTACAACCTCTTGTAGTACCTCTTTGGACTTATCGGAAGAGGAGATTACTTTGGATGTTCGGGACCCGGAAAATGCGTCCGACATCGCCAAGGTTACTCTCGAAGTATTCCCGAGTGGCCCCCCCGAAGGAGCAATTACCAGCCCCAACCCTGGTGGACAGTACTATTCAAATGTACAGGTACCACTCGAAGCAACGGTTTACGATGCAGAAGCGGATCCCGAAGATTTGAAGGTGTATTGGAATTCAGATCTCGATGGAGATCTCCCCGTATCTTCCCAACCTCTTCCGGACGGCACCTATGCTGATAATAGCTATCTCACCGAAGGCAATCATCGACTTACGCTCACCGTAGAAGATCCACAGGGTAACCAAAGCACAGACACCATTGACGTATCCGTCGGTGGCGAAAATCAATTGCCCCTTTGCTCCTTTGTCGAGCCACAAGATGGTGGCAGTATTGCCGAAGGAGAGCTCTTGATCTTGCGCGCGGAACTCTCCGATCCGGACGTACAGCCAACTCTTTTACACGCCTCCTTCTCATCGAATATCGACGGAGAGTTGGTCAGCGGGGCACCGACAGCCAGCGGTGAATTTGTATTTGCTACCGAGAGCCTGAGTGGAGGGGTTCATACACTATCGTTATTTGTTGAAGATGAAGTGGGAGGCGGCTGCTCTGACCTTCTTCTCTACACGGTCAGCGTCCCTCCTGCGATTCAACTCAACAGTCCAATACTCGGAGACGTATTCAATAGCAATGAAAGTATTTTGTTCAGCGCATCCATACAAGATGAAGAAGATTCTCTTAATTCGATGCACGTGGTGTGGAATTCCAATATCGATGGTGATTTTGCCACGGTATACGCCGACTCCAACGGGAATCTTTCTTTTAATCAAGTTCTCTCTATTGGAAACCACCTCATTACAGCAACCGTCTACGACAGCGACAACTTGAGCGCTTCCGCACAGGTTGCCATCGAGATTTTAGACTGTGGTGCCACACTTTGGTATCTCGATGCGGATTCGGATGGATACGGAAATACCGCAAACTCGTTCGTCGGTTGCACCCCTCCCAGCGGATACATTGCACAATCTGGAGATTGTGACGACGGGGATCCTTCTCAAAATCCGGATGCCATCGAATATTGTAACGGAGAAGACGATGATTGCGATGGCAGCAGTGACGAAACAGATGCGGCAGATGTCTCCACTTGGTACGAAGATGCAGATGGAGATGGATATGGCAATCCAACGACCCTGACAATCGCGTGCGATCCTCCCGCACCCACTTATATTACAACCGCGCAAGACTGCGACGATACCTCCTTGAGCGTAAACCCTGACGCAATCGAGATTTGTGAAGACGGCATCGACAACGATTGTTACGATGGAGATGATAGTTGTCAAATCAGCGTGGATCTCACAACCGAAGGGCGAAAAATCCTTGGTCATGCCGAAAACGACTACATGGGCTACCGAATCCGAGGTGCCGGTGACGTTGATGGAGATGGGATGAACGATGTTCTCATCGGCGCCTACGGTGCGGACTTTGTCAACACGAATGGACAAACCAAAAATGCGGCTGGGATCACTTATCTGGTCGGAGGAAGCAGTCTCGCAGCAAGTCTTAACAGCACTGGCAATCTCAACATCAGCACCCTCGCCTTCGCAAAACTATACGGAGAATTCTCAACGGACTTTTCGGGACGGAATGTTGCCCCAGCCGGAGATATAAACCAAGATGGATACGCCGATATCCTCATTGGAGCACACCAAGAAGACAGTTCTGGAACCGATTCGGGGGCGGCTTATTTGGTATATGGTCCTCTGTCCGGAGAGCACGAATTGTCCGACGCCGCAGCCAAATTCGTCGGCGTGAACGCAGAAGACTACGCCGGATTTTCGTTGGACGGTAACGGTGACTTTAACGGAGATGGTTATCCCGACATCTTGGTGGGAGCCTACGCCGAGGACAGCGCCGCAAACAATACGGGTCGAACTTACTTGATCTACGGTTCCGCAACACCAACCTACGAAGGCACATTTTCTTTGGATGATTCCGATCTATATTTCGATGGTGAAGATCAAAGCGATTTTGCGGGCTATGCGGTTGCCTTCGTCGGCGACACCGACGGTGATGGATTGGATGATATACTCATCGGGGCTTATGGTGATGATAACACAGGAAACGCGTCCGGTACCGCCTATCTCGTTCGAGGCGGTAGTACCGCGGGAAGCCTCTTCTATGCAGACAGTATTTTTGAAGGATGTGGAAGCAATCACTTCGCTGGTCAAAGTCTGAGTACCGGAGGCGATTTTAACCAAGACGGATTGAGCGATATGTTGATCGGGGCTTCTGGAGAGGACTCTAAAGGCAATAATACGGGTGCAGCATATATGGTATACGGTTCCGCGACCCAAAACTACACCAGTGACTTGGGCGGAGCCGATATTATCTTTTATGGAGAGAATTCCTTAGATTACGCCGGCATTTCCCTCTCCAGTTCTGAGGATCTCGATGGAGATGGTGGTAGCGACCTGCTCATTGGGGCTTCTGGATACAATTCTTCCATGGGTACCACATATGTCGTCTTTGGTTCTGAAGGTCATTCCGGGACTGTAGAACTCGAAAATACATACGCAAAAGTCATTGGAGGTTCCACAAACGACTATATCGGTTGGTCTGTGACTGGACTGGGAGATATCGATGGGGATCAACTCAACGATATCGCCATTGGAGCCTACAGAGATAGTACGATCACTCCCAATACCGGTGCAACGTACATCCTTCTTGGCTCACTGTGGTAAAAAAGTCTGCACCTTTCTTCTTTTTCTTTGTCTTGGCTCTTGTCATTCGCTGGCCAACCGTACCGTATATAGACTCCGCCCCTTTGGATCCGAATTTTCCTCTTCATGCGTTGGCAGCTAAAGGGCTCAGCGAAGGACACTTTTTATCTCTGCCCTACCTGGAATGGCCCGACGGCGCAAGGATGCGCTACATCGCCATACCACTCTTGCTTATTGCTGCTCCGATCAATTGGCTGATGTCCCCAATTCCCGCCATGAATATTGCGGTGTTGATATGGGTTTTCCTACAAGGATGCGGAGGATACGTTATTGGTCGCCGTTTCTCTTTTCCCAACAGCGCCTCCCTCTTTCTCGGTACGGGCTGTATGGTAGCGCCCATACAGATCCTCGCTTTGGGAAACGGACAATTTGAAAATGTTGCACTCTTTCCTCTGTTGTGGCTCATTTGGGCTTTACGAGAAAGACGTTCTTTATTCTTCCCCTTCTTTATTTTGCTGTTTTCCAGCCCCTACCAGGGTATCGTTGGTTTGTTCGCCGTTATGGTCTTTTATACGCTCCACAAACGACATGTAAACCTACTGGAATGTGGTTTGGTCTTACTGCTCGGCGCTGGATACTATGCAGCGGTCGCGACCGGAGATGTACATGCTTCTGTCGAACCAGCACCAGCCGTTTTATCTGAAAAAGCACAACTGTGGGGTCTATTCTTGCCCAGCAACATTGCAGAAAGTGGAACCCCTCTACCGGGTTGGATCGATCGCATCCGCTCCCTTTTGTCCGCTCCCTCGGGTTCGATCTACAACCATCGATGGCCATGGGTGATGTCGACAGCGAGCAGCTATGTTGGTTGGGGACTTTTTCTCGGTTTGGCATTTTGCTATCGACATCTCAAGAAGAAGCCGAGAATCCTTCTGTGGGGACTGATTTGTCTCATAGCCGCTTTGGGATCTACTTGGGGCGCGAGCGGGATTCCTCTTCCTTGGGGTCTCTCGGCGTGGATTCCAGGTATTCATAAAATGCAAGCGACGGCCAGACTCCTCTCTGGCGTTAGTGCCGCGATTCTACTGTATGTCGCCGCATGTCGTATAAAACCTCGATTTTATTATATACTCACCGCAGTTTTGGTTCTCGATGGACTCTTGGTTTCACCAGCCCATTGGCCTCTTCCCGCCAAGGCACCATTGGCTTCCCCCACCCTACAGACCGTAGACGAACCTGTCGCATTTTGGCCAGCCGCACCGGTTATTGCGTCCCAAAAAGTAACGATGACCTCCTTGATGCTCGAGCAGCCACTCTCACTGTTCGCGGAGACGAACGTTCAAATGCCCAATCCCCAAGGAAAAATAGAAAGAACGAATACAATTCGGAAAAATCAAGATGGGCAAACCCCATCGGAATGGAAAGCGGATATATGTCGTTCAGGAATCAAAAAACTGATTCAATTCCGAGATATCGTTGGAAATGAATCACAGCCATTTGTATATGGATTTGAATCTTGTGACTCCCACTTTTGTATGTGGAGTCTCTGTACAGACCAAGGAACACCATGAGAAAAAAATTACTCTCCATAGCGAAAAGGGTCGCGCGAAAAATTAAGAATATAGCATTCGGAAATTCCCCATCTTCAGAACCGATGCAAACTACCTCTGAACCAGTACCAGAGACAACGCCCCCGTCAAACCCTCCGGTTCAATCGGATCCAGTCGTACAAGAGTCACCGTCTCCCTCTACCAAAACATCCGAGGAAGCGCAAACGAATGCTTCCGACATAGATGTAGAACCCATTGAAACCCCCAATCCCAACGCATACAAGTTCAAAGTGAATACGACCGTAGCCAAGGTCTCCTTTTCAGTCGCGTCACTGGAAGATGCAAAGGAGAATGCTCTCGCCAAGGACCTCATTCAACTGGACGGCGTATCCTCTATCTTTGGCGTCCATGATTTCGTTACGGTAACCAAAAAGAACACAGGCGACTGGGACGATCTGATTCCACAGATAACCAAACGGATTCAACTTCACCTCAGCAAGTAGAACCCGATCGAAATTTGCCAATGTCTCCAACGATACGTTAACCAATTTCACCTCATCATTTCTTCACACATAGGAGTCTGAATCATGCTCGATTTTATCCAACGCGTTGAACTCGACGCTCCCACCGCGATTTGTATCGCTGCCGGAATGAAACAAATGGCAGCATCCGATAACGAGGTTCATCAAAGAGAAGTCGCTTTTATCAATGAATTTATAGAAGAAGCCGCTGGTTCTACCACTGAAGTTCAAGCTTCTGATGTGAATTTATCCCTTCTACACTCTTCCGAGCTTAAGTCCATCTTTTTAAAGAGTTTGGCCGTTGTCGCACTGGCGGATGGAAAAATTCGAACCGAGGAGAAAGACCTCTTGAATTCTTACGCCAAACGTTTGGACTACGACGGTAGCGCAGATCAAATACTTGAAGATGTCGCCCGGGCTTTTTTGGGACGCTTTCGCAGCATAAGTATCTTTCGAGGCGCAGCGGAGAAAATTGGTCGTCAATTGGGGTTGTCCGAAGAAGCGATCAAAGACGTCCTCGATACCTAAGCTCTGCCGTCACCGATGACTGATCGCGGGTTATCTTCCGTTTTTCGTTGTGCAACACCGGGCCTCCATAGTTCATGACAAAACCAGGTCATGGCGGATATCAAGACAACACCTCCGGCTTGGTGTGCGGCGGCCAGTGGAACCCACACGACAGAGAGCAAGGTAGAGATTCCGAGACTCACCTGTAGCAAAATCGCGAACAGGATTGAGTTCCGCGCTTTTTGCCCCGTGCTCGACAAAGACAGTTTTCGGGTTTGATACCAAAAGGCGACGACCAATGCAGCCGTTCCCATGGCGAGCATTCGATGACTGAATTGAATGGTAAGGGGATTTTCTAAGAAATTGAGCCACCAAGGTGTCTTGACAAAGAGTCCAGCTGGGATCACTTGTCCGTTCATTAGCGGAAACGTGTTGTATTGATGCCCTGCGCTTAGGCCCGCCATCAATCCACCCGACAAAATGGTCAGAAAGATCAAACCGATTAATGCAACGGCTCTTCGTCCCTCTTTTTTGAACGATGCACCACGTTCCTTTCTTAAGTGTGTCAGCCCAGTCCACAGCAGGGCTACAAACAGTAAAAATGCCATCCCCAAATGGGTCGTTAGTCGATAGTGAC
>JAYYRF010000445.1:0-8820 GCA_036127535.1 Myxococcota bacterium
GTTCGTCGGAATGGGAGTATGGCGCTTACCTCGATTGATGTTCCACTTTACAAAGAGATGTATCGGGATGGATATAGATTCACTGGAAGAAACCGCGAATAGAGGTTTACATCCTTCTTTGATTGCACTTCTTGTTTGTAGCATGGGTTGCGCTCCCCAAGAGCCTCCGGTTGCGGTGGAAACCCCCGCCATGCATCGGTTGACGGGAAAGCAGATTGACCGCTCTCTCGCATCTCTCTTCGATCACGATTCTCTCCCTCCGATTTTATTACCGCAAGAGATACCCAAAGATGGTTTTTACAACCAAGCCGTCATGCGAGAGGCTACGCCATTTTTGGTGGAATCACTCGAGCGGAGCATTGCAAATGTGGTACAAGAAGCGATTGAAGATGGAGGAGACTGGTTGCATTGTCACCCTGAAGACGGAGTGGATTCGGAAGAGTGCGGTATAGCCATTCTATCGGATTTTTTACCGAAGGCATGGCGCAGACCCGTCAGCGACGAAGAACGTTCGTGGATAGAAAGCGCCTTCACCGATTGGAACGCGCAGGTTGGTTTTGATGGCGCCATGCAGCTTTCCTTGTCCGTCATCTTACTCTCTCCCGATTTTTTGTATTTGATCGAGACGGGAGACGCATCGACCGATACCGATGGTTATCGGCGTCTGACCGATTGGGAAATCGCGAGTCGGATGAGCTACTTTCTTTGGAATACCATGCCTGACGAAGAACTCTTTGAACTGGCACAGGCGGGAAAGCTTCGAGACACGCGCATCGTTCAAGAGCAAGCGATGCGGATGTTGCGCGATGCAAGAGCGCGCGATGCGGTTTTGGAATTTCATCGTCAGTGGTTGGGGGCTTCTTACATCAGCAAAATCAACCCGGACTACAACTCTCTGTGGGAGGTGATTTTGAGTGATGCGGAAGCCGAATATTTCGATTTTATCCATACCGAAGGAACAGTACAAGAGTTCATCGAACTCGATGAGTACTGGGGTATGATCAAACGCGAGATCAAGGTCTCTTACGAAGCAGAATTTGAGATGTTCGTCAACCATACCATCTTTGGAACCGGTACCTTACACGATCTCTTGACCAGTCAGGTTGGCTTTGTAAGCTCTCGTACAGCTCCTTTTTACGGTGTGCAGCCAGAAGGAGACTCGTATTATTATGTCTCTCCGATTGTAGATCAAAATTTCGAGTCCTTCTCTCTGGATATGTATCAAGTACAGCTTCCGGCCGATCAGCGAGCGGGCATTTTGACGCAAGGAGCCTTTTTGGCCGGTCACAGCCATCCCAATCAGCCATCTCCGGTTCTGCGGGGTGTATTTTTACGCGAGCGCATTTTGTGTATCGAGCCGGTTCCGCCACCTGGGGATGTACCGGCCATCGGCTCCACCACCGGGGGAGATTGGACGACCAACCGAGAGCGTTTCGCCCAGCACACCGAAGATCCGGCCTGTGCGGGCTGTCATATACCCATCGACGGGGTTGGTTTCCCCTTTGAGAATTACGATGCGATTGGCGCTTGGCGAGACACCGACAACGGCGCTCCTGTAGATGCTACCGGAGAGTTGCTACAGACAGACGTCAATGGTTCGGTTGACAATGCCATGGCGTTAATCGATCGACTGGGCACGAGTCGTCAAGTCCATGATTGCATGGTCGAGCATTTGTATCAATACGCCATGCACCGCAGCGAAGCCGCGGGGGACAATCCGCACTTAACGCTCTTACAAGAGGACTTTTGGTCAGATGATGGCGTTATTCCCAACTTGTATGTTCGCTTGGTGACCAGTCCCGCGTTTTTGAACATACCCATTCCCGATGGAGGTGCACAATGAGCCGCTCCTTTTTGCCGCACTTCGATCGACGACAGTTTCTGACGGCACTTGGCTTGGGATCGGGTGGTTTGGTCTTGCCCAGCCTCACGCGGGCACAAGATCTTGCGATTCCAAAGCGATTCTTGCTTTTTTATACCGCGCAAGGGTGTGCTCCACAAAGATGGGTATGCAATCCGGCGTCCAATCCACTCGACAGCGACTGGTCGGAGAACTGGTCGAATTGGTCGGAAGGGGACTTCAGCGATAGCCTCAAGCCCCTGCATTCTTGGGCCGGCAACTGTACAGCCGTGGGCGGAATGGGTTTGGTCTCTTGTGCGGCAGATGGAAATGGTTATCACCACGAGCGGGCGAAGGCCCACGGTCCAACCGGTGCGCCGGCAAAGTGGATTGGTGGGATGCCCTACGGCGGAGCACCCTCTATAGATCAGATCATTGCCGAGCGAATTATGCGTCCGGATCGATACCGAAGCCTCGAATGCTCGGTATACGGCGGACTCGATTACGACGGGCAAGGAGGCTCCGCCCTGTATCGCGGCGCAGCGCAATTGCTCCCAACCATTGACCGACCCATCGATTTGTGGAATCGTCTGTTTGGCGCGCAATTGGGCAGCTTGGATCCACTTCTCGCCCAGCAAGGAAGCGTGCTCGATATGGTCGCCGGTCGGTATGAAACGGTGGCGCAGCGGTTGTCTACGCAAGACCGACAAAAATTAGAGAGTCACAAAACACTCATTCGCGATTTGGAGCAGCGTTTAATCGGAACGCGTACGGCGGAGTGTGCCAATCGACCCGAAGAGCCGCAAAGCGCGGGAGCGTACAATGATGACTTTATGTTGCACGTCGATCTTTTGGCGGCGGCGTTTAGTTGCGATTTGACCCGGGTCGCCAGCATTCAAATGGGTCAACTCACAAACAGCATGCTCGGTTTGGAACCCGGTAGCATGCACGATCTGTACGCGCACGGAATTTACTACAACCAAGATTCCGAGGATGCGATGGCTTCGTATATTGCATACCACGCAAACCAGATGGCCTATATTTTGAGCGTTTTGGATGCGATTCCCGAAGGAGGAGGAAGTCTACTCGATAACACTGTGATCCTATGGATCTCCGAGCTGGCTGATAGCTGGCACGGTATGGATCGCTATCCGATGGTGGTCGCCGGCGGCGCCAACAGCGGCCTGCAGCTTGGCAAATACGTTCACCATGCGCGGGTGACTCCCTTCGATACGCCGCAGTTCATCTCTTCTCCCTACATGGGCATCCCGCACAACCGAATGCTGGTGACGGTGTGCCAAGCGATGGGCTTGGATATCAACATGGTCGGGCAACGTGTCATTGCGGGCTCCGATGGAAGCGACATCGACTGTACCGGTTCACTTCCGATGGTGATCGCATGATGATGTGGGTGATGCTCGCGTGTGGCAAGCCGGAATTCGACGATGGATGGTGGCAAAACGAATCGGCCAATCCCCACCCCACAACGGAAGGGGGAGAAGGCGGAGAGGGAGAAGGCGGAGAGGAAAGCGGCTTTTTTGGTATCTTACAGACCGTTGGTGAAAATCTCTATGAAGGGGAAAGCGGTGTAGAGTCCGATGGATGCTTGTGGTATTCCGGTATTCGTGGTGTGGAGGCCGAAGCGTGTTCAAATTGTGATTTTGCGGTTGATATCACATATTCGGAAATAGAAAATATCGATGACGCAGCATGCCCTGCGGGTTTTGTGCCAGACGAAGTGGAGGGGACGTCTGTGGTTCTCGGATTTGGTGGCGAGACGGTGTGGCGTTTGAACGATGACAGTTGGGAAGAGTACGCGATCTATTTCCAAGAAGGTGAGTATTTTGGTTGGTACGCGCCTTGGTAGAAGAATCGAAACGGTATTCGGCGTTGATATCGGTCGGTTCTTTTAAGGTGTACCCTTTGGTTCTTTCGCGATACTTTTGTGGAAGAGATCAAAGATATCGGCTGTCAGTTGTTGGTGCGATTCCCGGTGGAAATACATCATGTGTCCGGCTGGATAGTAGGTCAGATGAATATTTTCTCGAAGCTCGGGCGGCAAATTCATGTGTGCCGCCGTATACTCGGCGGCGAAGAAGGGGGTGGCCAAATCGAAAAGTCCGTTGGCAAACAGAACCTGCATATGCGGGTTGGTGATCATGGCGGCGCGTAGATCCGGAGCGGTATTGGGATAGCCGAGATGATTTTTTCGTTCCCACTTCCAGCTTTGGTTGGTTTTCATATTGAGGATATGGTAATCGTGTGGGGAGGTAAATCCCAAGGTGCGACTGATGTGGTCGTTGATGAGGCCGGTGTACGATCCCATGGGTGCGTTGATGCTCGGGTCGGTTTGGGTTCTACGATGGTCTGGATCTACATCGCTCCCCACATAGCGTCCGTCCATACGCCCGACGGTATAACCCGGACGGTTCAGTACGCTCTTGGCAAAACGCATATCTGCGATTCGTAAGTTGAGATTCATAATGTCATCGACATCGATTCCCGTATACTGGGAGAGCTTTTGGGCGATACGATATTTGTCATCGTGAGAGAGGAGGGAGCCTTTAAGCAGCGCCGGTGCATAGACGTCGAAGGCCCAATCGCGTACTTCTTTCAGAAGGGCATCCAGGTTGGGAGCAAGGTTGGGAGCGATTTTTCCTTGGTGCCAAGCGGTAGCGGTAAAGGTTGGAAGAAAGAGCAGATAGGGAAGGTCGTTTCCCAGTCCGGCGATGAAGGTTTGGAAATTGACGGCGAGGCTCACCAATATGAGTCCATTGAGCGCCACGCCCTTTTCTCCTAGGATTTTGGCCATTAATCCAGAACGGGTCGTTCCGTAGCTTTCTCCCGCGAGGAATTTGGGGGAGGTCCAGCGCTGGTTTTGGCTGATGTACTGTTGGATGAATTGAGAGAGAGATTGGGCGTCTCCCTCCACGTTGAAAAAGTCTTCATCTTTGCCCTCTTCACCGGATCGACTGAAGCCGGTGCCGACGGGATCGATAAATACGAGATCGGTTTGGGTGAGTAAGGTGTATTCATTATCAACGAGCCGAGCGTGATTGGGACGCGGCGGCTCCTTGTCAATCATGTCGATGCGTTTGGGGCCGAAGGCACCGAGATGTAGCCATACTGAGCAAGAGCCAGGACCACCGTTGAAGCAGAAGGTTATTGGACGGGTGGTGGGGTTGGCATTTTGCTCGATGTATGCGGTATAGAATATTGCGGCCGCCTTTTTTTCTTTCTCGTTGCGGATGTGCATGATACCGGCGGTGGCTGTATAGTCGATCTTCCTATCTCCAACCTGCATTTGGTGATTCGTGACAACGGCTCGTTCTTCGGGCAGTGGAACGGAATCTTCTTTTGTGTTTGTTCCCTTTGCGTCTTTGGTGTCGTTCATAATGCTACTCCTGGATGATGGATTCCTTTTTGTATCGGATTTCAAAGGGGAAAACAAACACACGCGCGGGTCTTTGTCCACTGAATGCGTCAATTTGGTTGCCGCCAATTTTGTGATGGCATCGCACTCAAAAGTTGTCCCATCGTATGCAGAGAGCCATACATTGAATCACGCTTGTGGCGGAAAAATGAGGAATATCCAAGGATAGGGTATTTACTTCGGTACTAATTTGAGTTTTTCGCATGTAGATCATACCCGACTTCTATCAAAATGAGTACATTATGGTTTGGAAACCCTTTCAATCCAAGACTTGTCTAAACCAGGAGGCTGTATGTTTAGAAAGAAAATCTCCCTCGTAGCATCCCTTACGCTACTCATGTCATCGTTTCTCGTATCCGATATTGCGAAAGCAGATCAAACACCGAAGTCCAATCAGTTTTGGTGGCCGGAGAAGCTCGATCTCGATCCCCTTCGACAACACGCGCCGACTTCGAATCCGATGGGCGAAGATTTCGATTACGCCAAAGAATTTGCGAGTTTGGATTTGGACGCCGTCAAAAAAGATCTCGAAGACGTCATGAAAACCTCTCAAGACTGGTGGCCAGCTGACTATGGGCACTACGGTCCCTTCTTTATCCGCATGGCATGGCACAGTGCCGGAACCTATCGTGTCGGTGATGGTCGCGGTGGCGCTTACGGTGGTATGCAGCGTTTCGCACCCTTGAACAGCTGGCCCGACAACACCAACCTCGACAAAGCACAGCGATTGCTTTGGCCGATCAAGAAAAAATACGGCAAGAAGATTTCATGGGGCGATTTGATGGTTTTAGCCGGAACCGTAGCCATGGAATCGATGGGTTTTAAGACACTTGGTTTTGCCGGTGGTCGAGAAGATGCTTGGGAACCCGATATGGTTTATTGGGGCCCTGAAAAAGAGTTTCTCGCCGACGAACGATACAGCGAAGGTCGTAAGCTCCAAAAGCCTCTTGCCGCGGTTCAGATGGGACTGATTTATGTCAATCCCCAAGGGCCAAACGGTAAGCCCGATCCGCTGGCGGCGGCCCAAGATATTCGCGAAACCTTTGGTCGCATGGCGATGAACGATGAAGAAACAGTGGCGTTGATCGCGGGTGGACACACCTTCGGAAAAGCCCACGGTGCTGCCGATCCGTCCAAGTATGTCGGAAAAGAACCCGAAGGCTCGAGCATTGAAGAGCAAGGTCTCGGCTGGAAAAATACATACAAAACCGGCAAGGGGCCCGATACCATCACATCGGGCTTAGAAGGTGCTTGGACGGTGAATCCGGCAAAATGGACCCACAACTATTTGGAGAATCTCTACGCCTTTGAGTGGGTGCAAACCAAGAGTCCGACCGGTGCCATTCAATGGATTCCTTCGGATAAAAATGCGGCCAACATGGTGCCCGATGCGCATGACCCGAACAAGCGTCACGCCCCGATCATGTTCACCACCGACCTGGCACTGCGCGAAGATCCGGCCTATGGCAAAATCACAAAGCGGTGGCTAGAGAATCCAAAGGAGTTTGAAGAGGCCTTTGCAAAAGCGTGGTTTAAATTGACGCACCGCGATATGGGTCCGCGTTCTCGCTACCTCGGTAAGCTCGTTCCCGCAGAGGAAATGATTTGGCAAGACCCGGTTCCCGCGGTTGATCACAAACTGGTGGATACCAACGACATTGCAACGTTGAAAGCGGATATTCTCGCGTCAGGATTGTCGGTTTCCGACTTGGTTCGTACGGCATGGGCATCGGCTTCTACCTATCGCGGTACCGACTCTCGGGGCGGTGCCAATGGTGCGCGCATCCGTTTGGCTCCCCAAAAAGATTGGGCGGCCAATGATGCGGCGTCTTTGGCCAAAGTCATCGCGGGGTTGGAAACCATTCAAGGTAATTTCAACAAGGCGCAAACAGATGGCAAGAAAGTGTCTTTGGCAGACCTAATCGTCTTGGGTGGTGCGGCCGCGATTGAGCAGGCCGCTGAAAAGGCGGGTCACAAGGTAACGGTGTCCTTTATTCCCGGGCGAACAGATGCTTCGCAAGAACAGACCGACCCCAACTCCTTCGCGGTTCTCGAACCCGCTGCCGACGGCTTCCGCAACTACTTCTCTACCGGTAGTTACCAATCTCCTGCAGAAATGTTGGTCGATAAAGCGGATTTGCTCACTTTGACCGTTCCGGAAATGACGGTTCTCGTCGGTGGTATGCGTGCCCTGGATGCAAATGCAGGCGGTTCCAAGCATGGTGTCTTTACCGACAAGCCTGGCGTACTTACCAATGACTTCTTTGTGAACTTGCTCGATATGTCCAATACGTGGAGTAAATCCGAAACCGCCGGTGTTTACGACGGTAAAGATCGCAAAACCGGCGCGACGAAGTGGACGGCCACGCCGGCGGACTTGATATTTGGATCCAACTCGGAATTGCGCGCGGTGGCAGAGGTATACGCTTCTGACGACGCCAACGAAAAGTTTATCGAAGACTTTGCCGCGGCTTGGGCCAAGGTGATGCGCCTCGACCGATACGACGTTACCGAAGACGTTGAAGCCTTGTATGTCAGCATGAACCAGTCCGGCACTCCGCCACAACCGATTCCGAACGTGGATGCGAACACCGGCTGTCAAACGATGCCAACGGGGAAGACCTTCTCTTTACTGGCTCTCCTTCTTCTGTTGGGGCGCATCGGACGACGTGAATCCTCACAAGGATAGTCCTTAAGACGCATATTAGAAACCGTACCTCTTTCGATGGGGTACGGTTTTTTGCGTCTGCCACGGGGTTTTAATTGGTCCAACCGAGAAGAAACCAATGTCCGGTGATGATGCTTCCGTATAGAAGGGCCAAGAGAATCAGTCCGATTTGCTCTTTTGGTTTTGGCTCGTTGGGGATGCTTCCAGTGTTGAGGGAGGCGGTACATCCAACATAGATGATACTCGCGAACAAGATTCCACAAAATCCGATCCCTACATACCCAAAGAAAAGGAAGGAGGACTCGATAAACTTCATGTAGGCCGCAAGAGAACACAATGCGGCCATGGCGATAGAGCTGCGTCTCCATGCTTCTAAGAATAGAACCATCTTACTTTTGGTGTGTTTTCGATTGATCATGACGCGGAGAACGGACAGAAGGAAACTTACGACCACAACCATGGTGAAGGCCATGACATCGATGAATGGGAAGAGATTTTCAATGGCGTGCCGCATGATTACGGAGTCAAAGGTTGCGTGTACGATGACCAAAACCACATACAGGCCAAAGGCGCAGATGCTTCGAACCAAAGGTCCGAAGGAAACGATGTTTTTCATCAACTCGGCTGCCAAACCGCTGGCCAACGGTCTTTCGGGGGGTTCCACCATGAGCATCGTGGCCGTGGCGTATAAAATGCTCGCATAGAAGCAAGGTAAGAGGCCAATGGACATGAGGGGACCAATGGCGGTCGGATCGCTTACATGGGGAATCATCCGCACGAACCCTATCGATGTATACGATATACCAATGGGTAGAGCACAGGTGCGTACCAAGGTGAGAACGCGCTTATAATCTGCCCATCCCGCGACGAGTGATACAC
>JAYYRF010000446.1:0-4722 GCA_036127535.1 Myxococcota bacterium
TAAACTCTTCTTGCCTCTCAAGCTTTGATTTGATAGCTTCTCTGCAAAGGAGAATTTATGGCCGTTAATCGTTCGAAAATCATAGATGACAATTTCATTCGACATATCGAGTCTCTTCCCAATACAAGCGCCAATTACCAAGCCAATGCTCCTGTCCATGAAAACCATTCACTTACGATGTGGAAAGCGGTTGAAATTTTTCAATCTATGCTCAGTAGTCGCCATCTCGACATACATAGCCGAGAAATGAAAAAACACGGTCATAGCTTCTACACCATCGGAAGCTCAGGTCATGAGTTAAACGCTACCTGTGGCGCTGCTTCCCGCGTAACCGATCCGGCGTATCTTCACTATCGTTCTGGAGCCTTTTATTTGCAAAGAGCAAAGAAGGTTCCTTCGGTGAGCGCAGAATTCGATATTTTGAGAGGAATTGTTGCGGCATCCGATGAACCCATTGCAGGAGGTAGACATAAAGTTTTCGGTTCGGTTCCCCTCTTTGTTCCACCGCAAACCTCAACGATCGCCAGCCATTTACCAAAAGCTGTGGGTGCCGCTTTTACCATTGCTCGGCAAAAGCGCTTGGGCATCGCCAGTCCCATACCACCAGACAGTATCGTATTGTGTAGCTTTGGTGATGCCTCAGCCAACCACTCTTCCGCGTGCGGAGCTTTCAATACCGCAGCGTTGGCCGACCATCAAAAGCTCCCCTGCCCGATATTATTCGTCTGTGAAGACAATGGCATCGGAATTTCCGTTCGAACCCCCAAGAACTGGATCGAACAAAGATTTGCCCCGGATCCTGGGCTAAAATATTTTCAGGCGGATGGTTTGGATTTTATCTCCTGTTATGAAACCGTTCAAGAGGCCATACGGTATGTTCGAACGACTCGACGTCCGACTTTCTTGCACATGAAACTGATTCGTCTCATGGGACATGCGGGCTCTGATGTTGAACAACTCTATCGTAGCCTCACTGAAATTGAAGTGCTTGAATCACAAGATCCCGTTTTACAAACGGCCCTCCAACTCATTCAATACGGCGTACTGACACCCAAAGAAATCCTCGACATGTACGCACAGACGAGAGAGAGAATCATTCGCTTGTCCAATGAAGCCATATTGCGACCCAAAATCCCAACAGCCTCCGAAGTGATTCGACCGCTCGCTCCTCACGATCCAAAAATCGTAGAGCAAAGAGCCACGCACACCATCGATGCAGAGGAGCGTTCCGCATTTTTTGGGCGTTTACCAGAAGCTGAACCCCGAAAGCGGCACATGGCCTATTTGCTCAACAAAGCACTGGCGGACATTCTTTTGCACTATCCACAATCAATTCTTTTTGGTGAGGACGTCGGAAAAAAAGGTGGCGTGTATCATGTGACAGCAGATCTCCAAAAGAAGGCGGGTGTAGGTCGTGTATTTAATACCCCACTTGATGAAACCGCTATACTTGGACTTGCCATCGGCGCTGGGCAGTGGGGCATGCTCCCCATACCGGAAATTCAATATCTTGCATATCTGCACAACGCTGTCGATCAAATACGAGGAGAAGCTTGTTCGCAACAATTTTTTTCCCAAGGGCAATATCGGAATCCGATGGTTGTACGTATAGCGAGTTATGCCTATCAAAAGGGATTTGGCGGTCACTTCCATAATGCGAACTCTATCACCTCTTTGCGTGACATACCCGGACTTCTCATCGCCTCCCCCTCCAACGGTGCCGATGCGGTCGAGATGCTCCGAACTTGTGTAGCGGCTGCGTATGAAATGGGTCGTGTCGTGGTCTTTCTCGAGCCCATCGCGCTTTATATGACCAAAGATCTATATGAAGACAAAGATGGTTTATGGAGTTTCTCCTACCCAAAACCCGGGACAGCTATCCCAATCGGATCTACAAAGCGATGGACGAACGGAACGGATCTTTGTATCTTCACCTATGCCAACGGATTGTGGATGTCGTTGCGCGTCGCCAAAAAACTGCAGAACGAGGGGATCAACGTCACAGTGGTCGACTTACGTTGGCTCAATCCACTTCCCGAGACCGATATCATACACCATGCTCAGGATTTCAGTTCCATACTGGTCGTGGATGAATGCCGTAAAACGGGAGGTATCTCAGAAGCCATCATCAGCTTAATCGCAGAGAATCTACCCGGCAAGAAACTCCACAGACTCTGTGGTATGGATACATACATTCCCCTTGGAGGAGCAGCCAATATGGTATTGATTCAAGAGGCCGATATCGAAAATTCCATTCGTTCCATAATATCGGAGTAAATATGCCGAAAAAAGCATTGGTTATATGTCCAGGTCGTGGTTCCTATTCGAAGGATACTCTGGGCTACCTAAAGGATTCTTCTTCTCAGAAATTGGCCGAGGCCAATCGCTTTCGGAAATTACGCCATCAGCCGACGCCATCAGAACTGGACTCGAAACCTCGTTTTGCTGCCCGATTTCATCTTGCAGGAGAGAGCGCCTCCATCCTGACGGCCGCTTGTAGTCTTGCGGACTACGATTCCATAAACTTGGACAAATACGATATTATCGGCGTTTGCGGAAATTCTATGGGTCATTATACCGCGCTCGCCATTAGTGGAGTTCTCTCTCTTCAGGACTCCCTACGACTCATCGATCAAATGGGGGCCTACCAAGAAGATAACATCATCGGTGGTCAACTCCTTTACCCACTTGCTGATGAAGATTGGATTGTGCAGAACAATCGGATTCTTCAAATCAATACTCTCGTTGAGCAGATTCCCGATTTATATCACTCAATACACTTGGGAACACAAGCCATCTTGGGTGGTACCAAAGAAGCATTACAAAGAGCAAATGAACAATTGCCTCCTTGTAAACAATCTCGTCACACATTTCCCATTCTCTTACCCATGCACTCCGCTTTTCATACACCTTTGATGGAATTTACCGCAAGAAGAGCGCAGTGGGATCTTTCCGATTTACAATGGGAATCCCCTCGGATTACTCTTATTGGTGGTCTTGGCAATGTCTGGCACCCCAAAGCATGTAACCCACAAAAAATAAAAGAATACACTCTCGGACCACAACTCTTAGAACCCTACGACTTTAATCAGATGCTTCAAAACGCTATCGCGCATTTGTCTCCGGAAGTTCTCATCCTACTCGGGCCTGGCTCAAATTTGGGAGGCGCTGTCGCCCAAAACCTAATCTCTCTTGGATGGTCGGAGATACGTTCCAAAAAGGACTTCTTAACTCGTCAAACGGAAGCACCCATCTTGCTGTCAATGGGGCGTCCCTTGCAAAGAGACCTTGTATGCAACTAGCTCGATTCATTCAGCTCGCCTACACATTGAAATCACTCAAGAGAGCGGGCTGGGTACGTGCAGGGGTGTCCAATCCAGAGTCGGTTGCCGCTCACTCTTGGGGAATGGCACTTTTGGTCATTCAACTCGCTCCCCCCCACATCGATATTGCGAAAGCGTTAAAAATGGCACTCATTCATGATCTGCCCGAAGTGATTGTTGGAGACATCACTCCCCATGACGGTGTGAGTAAACAAGTCAAGCATGCGCAAGAGTATGAAGCCGCTCAACGACTCTTTTCAGACGAACTTCTCTCACTGTGGCTCGAATATACGCGAAAGGAAAGTCCTGAGGCTCAGTTTGTTAGCCACTTGGACAAGCTTGATATGGGTTTTCAAGCCCATATCTACTCCTCTGACATCGACGCTTCCGAATTTATGGACAGCGCGCTGCGAGACTTACCGCCGTCTTACCAAGACTTGCTGCGATCCTGGGAACCAAACAGGGAATGACTTATCCCGGCGGCCAACTCAATTGGCGGCCCGCCAGCAGGTGGATGTGCAGATGATACACGGATTGGCCACCATACTCGTTGCAATTGGTGACCAAACGATACCCTTGTTCCGCAACGCCCAACTCCTTCGCAATTCTCGCGGCTGTCAACATCAGTTTGCCCAATAACGTTTCATCGTCTTCGGTAGCAGTCGCCATGTTTACGATCGCCTTCTTCGGAATAATCAAAATGTGAACTGGAGCTTGCGGTTGTATATCTCTAAAGGCCAAAACGTGGTCGTCTTCGTACACAATATCGGCTGGTATTTCTTTGTCGATAATTTTTTGAAAAATGGTGCTCATTGCCTATCCTGATATAAGAAGCGCCGCGCATGCGGCGCCCTATGACGTACATAGTGATGTAAAAGCAAGGAATGTAGGGCTAGTACTTAACCGATAAATGCAGAATCAATATGCCACCATCGTGAACCGGCCCTGCGAATATGAAATGACTATTACGGGGAATCACCATCGTTGTATCAACAAGCTTATGGGATTTAGCGTCGGTGATTTGGACTTTCATCTTTGCTTTGCTTTTGTCGTGACTTTCCAGATACAATCGAATGTTCCGATTTCCAAGGATTGAAATTTGTTTATTCTGTTTGTCGATCAACTTTACATTTTCAGAATCCAGAAGCTTGTATCCAGTATATTTAAAGTTTTCAAAATACTTGATTAGATGAGATATATTTTTATCTTGCTTCTTATGCTTTGTCGTTGCATGTATCACTAAGACTTCCACTTCGAGGGGCCCCTTTTGGGCATCTGCGACAGTCCAGTCTTGGATCGTATCCAGCATTGTACGAGAGTCTCCCGCGGCTAAAACTGGATTGGAGAAGAGAAACGTTGCCAATAACCACTTCCACATTTTATTTATCCTCCACAGGTT
>JAYYRF010000447.1:0-9175 GCA_036127535.1 Myxococcota bacterium
AGCCGAATTCAAGATTTGGAGTTGTATGCACTCACCAGCACCGACTTGGTGGGATATGCGACCCAAGGGTGGGTACAAGGACAATCCTACGCATCCCAAACCGATATCAACAACCACACCAATCTAATTTCGGCCAATACCAGTACGATTACAACCAACAGCAGCAATATTACGACGCTGAATAACCAAATTGCACTGATCGAAGCCGACTACCTCACTTCGACCGATGTAGGCACCTTTGCAACCGAAGTATGGGTGCAGAGCCAAGGGTATGCCTTACAGACCAATTTAGACGCAGCAACATCGGATCTAACCGCATTGAGCACCCAAGTAGCCACCATCGAATCAGACTATCTGACCGCCAGTTCGATCGCGGGATATGCAACGGAAACATGGGTACAAAGCCAAGGATACGCGACAGCATCCTTGAGTTCGCTATCCAACTACATGACGGTCGATACCGTGGCCAATACCATTACCTTTTCCGGTGCCAATCTGTATATCAACTCCGGTTCGTCTGCGACCGATGACGGTGGTTCGCTCACCGGACTCGGAAATCTGTTTATCGGGTATAACGAGAGCAACGGAACCGAAACCCGAACCGGTTCGCACAATTTGGTCGTCGGTCCCTACCACACCTATTCGAGCTATGGCGGTCTGATTGCCGGTTACCGAAACAATGTGACCGGACCCAACTCAACAGCCATTGGTGGTACACGAAACACCGCTTCTGGAACCCGTACGTCCATTCTCGGGGGCTATTCGAACGAGGCCTCCGGAGAAGATGCGGCAGTGGCTGCCGGATATGACAATACGGCTTCCGGAGCCTACAGTGGCGTCAACGGCGGAGAGGGCTATACCGCGGCTGATGCCTTTGATCTCAAGCCGCCCTATACCAACATCGATAGCCTCAGCAGCTATATGAGCATCGACCCCACGCTCAATACCATTACTTTTTCCGGTGCCAATCTGTATATCAACTCCGGTTCGTCTGCGACCGATGACGGTGGTTCGCTCACCGGACTCGGAAACCTCATCATTGGATACGATGAAAATACCGGCAGCGATTCCAAAACCGGTTCTCATAATCTGATTATCGGTTCATATCACAACTACAGCAGCTATGGAGGGATTGTATCCGGAACCTACAATACCATCTCGGCTCCGTATGCAACGGTCACGGGCGGAACCCAAAATACCGCTTCCGCCGAAGGCGCCTCTGTTAGCGGTGGTATTTATAACACCGCTTCTGCGAGTCACAGCTCTATCTCTGCAGGAGAAAGCGGCTCCGCTTCTGGTGCTCTGAGCAGTATATGCGGTGGCTACTATGGGATTGCCTCCGGTGAATACGCAACCATTGGCGGTGGAGACACCAACACCGCATCCGGTAATTACAGCTCCGTTACAGCGGGTGTCTCAAACACAGCCTCCGCGCTCGGCGCGGTTATCTCTGGCGGACGCTACAATGATGCATCTGGAGATTACAGTGTGATCACCGGTGGTTCTTCGAATTCGGCGGCGGCCGGGTATGCGTTCATCGCTGCCGGTAATAGCAATACCGCCAACGGATACTATAGCGTCATTAGCGGAGGCCGTGACAATATTGCCTCAGGAAGCTATTGTGCTTTGTCCGGTGGCTATACCAACGTATCTTCTGGAGAATACTCCGTCGTGAGTGGCGGAGAGGACAATGAAGCTTCCGGATACGCCGGCGTGGTCAGTGCAGGAAGGCGAAATGTAGCATCCGGCTCGCGTTCAGCCGTTAGCGGCGGATACAACAATGAGGCGGCGACCCTCAGCAGCGTCATTAGTGGAACCAGCAACGTTACATCATCAGCAGGATACGAGCATCTGCCGTAAAGAATCAGCGCGGAATGCTCTGTAACAACGTAGCGTTGCAGATGGATGGCTCTTCTTTGACTTCACAGGTTTGCCGAAGCGTCTGATACCCCTCCGCTCTGTAGATCAAATCATAAGACCCCTGGTCGAGTAACACGCGATGGTAGCGTCCATCTAAAGAACGACTTTGCCATTCCTCCCCTTCGTATGTCATATACCCCTTGACTTCAATCGTAGCGGTGAGAGGCTCTCCTTTTTTATTCGTAACATACCCGTATACGGACGGCCCGCTATCTAGGCGCTGAACCAAGGTCGAAAAGATGGGCTGACCACCTCGAATCGCAGACTTGCGCTCTTGGATTTTGGTTGGGTTATGATAGATTCCCTTTATGCTGTAGGAGAGGGTTCCAAACCGATGATACAGCCAATCGTGTGACGTTCCATCGACGGTATACCTGCTTTTGCGAACGGCAAACTTCTTTTGGTTGTGCTGTTTGCCCGCCTTTTCAGAAAGTGTCTCCGCGATGATCAAGGCGACATCGGGTTGCGGGTTACGAAGCCTCGGAGCGGTATACGGATACAAAATCATGGTTCCGTGTGTATGCCAAGAGAGATTCGCCACGAAATGATACCGCGTAGCAAGGCGCATGATCGCTTGCGTTTCTGGCTCGGAGCCCGCTTTTGAACCGCGATAATACTGACTGCTTTTCTTTGACTTACTCCCTCTTTCTTTGGTGGAGAACCATTTGAACGGATAGTTCCGATTCAAATCGACTCCTTCTTTGGTCGATATAGAGCATTGTCCATCCGTATTTCGGCCATTTTTACGCCCACGCATCCCGCGCGCATCCCGATACAAGGTCGTAAAATTCCCGTCGGGATTCACCATGGGAACAAACCAAAAATCAAAATTTTCCAACCACTGCTTGGGCGCCTTTTTGAAGAGATAATCTAAATTTCCCATCGCATATAGAACGGAAAGCAATTGATAACCATGATGCCCACCATCAATTAAAATAGAGGGTTCTCCCTCATCCTCTGTGGGATTATCGGTGACGCGCAACGCAATGATCGGATTTCCCAAATGTGTTTCACCAAGAATATAGAGTTTGCTGTACTCCGGATAGGCCGTATGATAGGCCCACAGCTGCTGCGTCAGCATATATAGATCTTTGTATTCGAATTCGATTTCCGCAGCCGGAGACTCTCCCAAAGATCGTTGAAAACCAATGTTTTCATGCGCCCAGGAATAACGACCCATTTCCTCCGAACGCTCTATCTCAGGCAATTTGTCGATGGGATACGGAAAGTCCTTTCTCTTCAAGAGCTTCGGCTCGGAGGTGGCACATCGAAAAGAAGGATTATCGACACTTGATTTACGAGAACCCTTTGGATGAATTGCTGTGTGCACAGAGCAATCAGACAAGCACTGACTACTCGGACTCATCAGAACGTGAAAGGGGCTAACATCTGCATTAAAATAGTCCTGTGTCCATTCATATCCATCTGGCCTCGGGAGCGAGGCGACATCCGCTTTTTGGAACACCATCCACAACTCCGACTCCGTGAGAAGACGTTTTCCATCTTGCGTACAGTATGCCTCTGCGACCGTCCAATCGTTCCAGTCCCCCTCTGGACATCGACAATCTTCCTGACAAGCCCGGACCAAGTCCTCTGTTACAAATCGTTTATCGACGTAAAAGCGATTGTTCCAGTACGCTCGAAAATGTACAATTCCATTGTCGGTGACTTTCTGTACGACCGTCCCTCCTTCCACGCACGTCATATCTTCCGGATGATCGGAGCAAGGAGAAGCCTCTTGCGAGAAGAGGCGGCTGCCTGATTCCGTACCGGCCGCAATGAGTCGTGCAACGATTTGTCTCTTGATTTGATCGTTGGGATTTCGTTTGAGATAATCGTCTAAAACTTCAACCGAATGATCTTGCCGGAGATAAGATTCACTCTTCTCTACATCCAGCTGCCCCTCGTTATTTATAAACCAAGGATAAATCGTGGGCTCACCTTGCTGAAAGTACTCAAAAACGCGGCCTTGCTCTGATATCTGCAAACTTGGACCATGTTTTTTTTGGGATGTCTCATCGATACACGATCGAGTCCCCTGTTCGTTTTGCAAAGCCGTACCCTCGGAACAGTCTTTTTCACTCAGGGCTCTTGGAACATCTGATACGTCTATCATTTGAGTCGGATCCAAAGGCTCCGAACAGGCACCAAATAGAACTGCGCCAACAAAAAAAGACCGGCGTTTCACCGTTGCTCCTTACATCACAAAGGACGAACAAAATAAGTACAGTATGTTCATAACGTATTACCGGAATTCCTACATACACGGAAAATATTTATACGATTCAATCGGTTCTCCGACTCAAGACGCCGCTTTTTCATAGTCCATAAAGAGGAGACGAACCGATGGAAGAATGACGTGACTCCACGAATCTTCAATTACCTGGCGCGCGTTTTTTTGCGAAAGAATTCCCAACGCTCGTATATCCTCTTCCGGGAATGTAGATGTATCCCATTCAATTCTCTCTTGAAACACCACCTGAAGACGCTCGTAGACGGACGCCCCGCCTTTGTGGAGACACCAAGCAAGCGTTTCCCAAGCGAGTTGGGCGTGCAAGGACTCGTCTTGAATGATCTGTGCGAGCAAATCCCGAACGGCCGGCTCTCGTGCTTCTCGGAGTTGCACGGCCGCCAATATAGCCGCGAGACTTTCGTTCACAGCCGCTTCTCTGGCAACTTTTTCTGCAAAGTCAACGAGGTTCGTAGACATCGAAGGTGGTGTTGGAAAGGATACCGGTTGTAACGCGACCCCCGAAAGAGCCGCTGCGATAGAGAAAGCCCGCTGTGCATGTTGAATTTCGTCCAGTGCGGCCTTTTGTGACTTCTGTAGCAGGCGAGCAGGGGCGCCAAAATGCATCAATTCGAGGGAGAACAAATTAAAAGCCGCCACAGAAGAGTGCTCCATGAGAGCCGTGTTTAACCAAAATTGGGCAGCAAACTTACGTTGTTCAATTGAGTACGAGTTGATAGAACAGTCACCAACCCAGTCCCCCGCTACCGCCTGCAAAGTGGCAACCAAATATTCTTCTCCATCTCGTACCGGACGTCCTTCCACACACTTTGGTCCATCAGAAAAGGGCTGATAATCCGTATGATAACAACAAGAGTCAAAGATGGCATCCGTTGCGGTATCCTCGTACCAAGTGCTGACAGAATCATTTCGTTCGCGAAAAGATGTAGCGCGAATATGCTTGCCGGCGCAATCTTCGGTTGGGAAGACGGTTTCGTTTAATTCGTCCAGTGCCGGACACTCCTCTTCCTCCGTTACATTCAAACAGTACGAAGAGTCCTCTACCGGTTTTTCCAAACATCCGGTCGTCAAAAGAAGAATATAGCTACCCAATAAGGCTGAAATTTTATGTTCCATACACCCGTCCTAACCATACGTTTAAAAGATAGGAATATTATATTCGAATTAATCGTACCCTCAGTGTAAAAAGAACGGGCGAGGATAAAGACCGTCATGAGGAAGCTATTCTCGACGCCTTCTCGGGGTAGAGCGCAAAGGATTCAATAGGCTGAAGTAAATCGTGTCTCGACTGTCAGCGACAGCTGTACCTTTGTAGCCGCCCAGCGTCATTTGTGAAAATTGCCCCAAGAATGCATCTTCTGCTCTGCGAGGCGTAAGAGTTTGAAGGATTTTTTGTATACCCCGTCGAAGACGAAACGGATCCAAAGACACCGAGTAGCGCTTCTTCGTCGGTCGAATTGCGGCCTTGAGTGTTGAATCCCAACTTTCTTTGCACAGCTGCGTATTGCAAAACCACTCCAGTAAATGAAATTGAAAGTCCCTTCGGTGTTTTTTGAAGAGTACGAGACCAGAAGCTCTGTTCACATATGGAAAAAGGACATGCTCTTCTTTACTCTTCGTCAATACATCCTGAATCGATTTGGTCGGGCTCAAAATGGATTGACGCCTGACTTCTTTACGGATCATGTTCCAAGTTTGATGTTGTATCTCTGAATTTTGCAATCGCTTGCTCAGACGCTGCTCGCGGATATGGAGAGGGAGCTGCTGCGAACTGCTCTGAAAAAGTGGGGAGCCGTTGTACTTCCAGCGCCCCGATTCTGCGCAGGATACCGGAATATCAGTCAAAGATCTGGGCGGGATAACACAATGCCGGTCCAATACTCGATCTTGTCTTCCTCCAAGTAAGATATCAGATGCGCGTAACAAAATGGGGGTATCACTTTGATTTTCGATAAACGCCGCTCGAAAACCCGTATATTTCACGCCCCCTGCTCTCATTTGAAGACGGTATGGAACGTTTTTTTCACATTCTTGCTGGTAACGCTCCATTCCTTTATCCGAGTCGAAAACCCGTACGGCTCCGGATTGTAAAGCTTGCCGTAGGGATGGTATGAATCGTCCTGATTGTTTGGAGAACAGCGGAACCAATACATAGCCTTCTTTATCGATAGGGGCTCCAATGTCGAATTTGTTCATCAAGTCTTGTGGCACAATCGGCACTCCGAAGTTTTGGGGTAAGAAAAGGGGCGTAGATAGAATCCAAGCCACAAAAACTAAGAACGGCAATCTATTGAAAACATAAAGGGCAAATGTCAAAAAATTATCAAGCCCCTCAACACTTCTTGTGCATGTACGAATTGCAAATAAACGGAGTGGAAACCAATGAATGTTCTCGCAAAAGATTTTTTTAAGCCCATATCGAACAGCGCAATTTATTTTTACCCATACGGAAGATTGTCCAACCGAGCCAAAGTCATCTACGGCAAAGAGAATTGCAAACGCCTCATGCAGAGGATCCGTGAACTTTGGCTGCTCTCCGCTGGTATTGGACTCGCATACTATCTCGTCGTTTATCAATGGGCAGTGCTTTCACTGCCCCGCGGGGTGCAATTTGTAGATATATGTCTATTAAGCATGGGCTTCTTCGGGGCGTATACATTTCTGTGCAACAGCATACAAGGAGACCTACACAGTCGAGGGATCGGTTTTCGCAGTATCGTATTGAGACATGCAAACGAGCTCGGCGCAGCCTCTCTCTTCCTTCGCTTGGGTCTATGCTTGGGATTGGGTACCGGCGCCATCGGATACTACATCATGCTGCTTTTGAATTATCCAAACGGAGTGGATACGTTTTTGAGCGGGACAATGTGCTTTATCATAACAGCCGCAAGTATACTTTTATCCTCAGTTTATGCGCTTTCTATCGCACAGCAATCCGAGAGCAAAGCAAAAATTTTTGAATAAAATTCTATTTTCCTGTCAAGTTTTTGTCAGGAACATCCGTTTAGAATTATAGGCGCTGCACCACTCAACCGTTCCCCCTATCTCCCTCTTCAAATTCTCCCATAAGACGCCATCCGAATACACGCAGCGCCTTCTCTTTATGTTATACAAACAGAACGCAGTATGCGTTCTGTTTTTTTAGTGGGGTGTATCAATGTTGATCATGTTGATTCTTGGATGTAGCGCAACAGAGAAAGAGCTAACAGAATCTCAAATTGAAAATGAAGTCGGATCCTCCGTGGAGACCGAGGCGAGCAGTGAACCGACAACCGAGCCCACAGGCGAACCGTCAGAAGAGCAAACCGACGATTCCAACCCCTCCTCTTCCCCGAGTACGGAACCCTCCTCCGAAGAGGGAGGATATATCATCACCGGTACCGTTACGTGGACATTAACGTTTGATGAAGAGGCACAAGCAGCTGGCTACTCCACCTGTAGCTACAATCGCACTTATGAAGGAAGCCAATTTTTAGACATGAATTATTTGTGTGCGGACTGTGACGTCCTCACGCGAGGCATCGCTACAATGCAATACGGGCTAGACTGTCATGGTCAAATCAGCCAAGATAACGAAGCCGAAAGAACCGAACTTTGGGGTTTTGGATCCGAGAGTTTCCATCGGGGTGGAAGAGACCAATTTGTAATGGGTGCCCTCAGCGAACTCGACGATCCACAACCCGATACCGATATCCCTTTGGCTTGGTCTTCAGAGTATGAAGTGAATGAAGGAGGAACCATGCTACTGGAAGCCACCGGAAGCTTTCAATACGTTTGGGACACATCCCTTTCTCTGGAGGATCCGTGGGAGACGCGCACAGATCCCTATACCTGCGGGTGGCCTCAGAACGATCCGGGTAATCTCCCGTTAGACTACGAACTGGGCATCGGAAAGACCTTTCCGAACGTACAGCTTCGAGATCAATGTGGGGAACGTCTCTCCTTGTGGGATCTATACGGCCACTGGCTTATTCTCGATACCACCCAAAGTGATTGTGGCCCCTGCCGATCGATGGCAGCGGATTCCGAAGAAGCGCTAATCGCCATGCGCGAAGAAGGAATCGATGTGATGATGGTAAGCTTTCTGGGCAATGGCCTGAGTTATCCCTTCGAAACGCCGAGTGAAACAACATTCAATTCTTGGGTGGAGACCTACGGACTAATGGATCCGGTTTTATACGATCAAGGATTTGCTTATGCACTCTTTCCAAAGTTTGTCGAGGATTACTCCGGTGAGGGATTCGGATATCCCACTTGGCTGGTCGTCAATCCGCAAATGGAACTCGTACACGGAAATGTCGGATACAGTTCGTGGGACAACATTCGCCAAGTGATTTTGGATAACCAATAAAATTCGATTTTTTTGGGAAAGCCCTGTCCTCTTCGCGCAAAATATGAATAGTATATGGATGCATACGACGATTGCGATATTAGAGTATGTATGTCCAAATCTCATTGGCGTCGTTCTTTTTCATTCTTCTTGATCTTTTTCTGCTTTCAACGTTTCTAATTTTCGTTTGCATTTTCACTCTCTTTTCGGGGGCGCAATGGTTTCGACGGGGTTTGGGTACGGTTGAGGTTGCGTGTCGAGCTCCTTGGTAAGCTCGTTAAACACCCAGAAACTCTTTATAAGTGCCAACAATAATAAGCACTTTGCTCTCGCTGCTTAATTAAGCCTTGAGCCGTCCGACGATGAGATGCTTGGGTCCATCGTTGGGTGTGTCTCGACCAAGCTAGTCCCGATGCTCGCCTTTGCGTGGGGTTCGGGGACGATAAAGTAACCTAGCTAAAAATCGCAAACACCCTCTATCTGTGGGTCTCAGCACGGATGTAGGGTTGTAAATCTGAGACTACGCACGTAGTAGCCAACGCCGCTCGGCTGCGGACGCGGGTTCGATTCCCGCCGCCTCCACCATTTTCACCAGTTCATTTATTTGAACTGGTTTTTTTCGTTTTTGAGTCACGAATCGGACTCTTGCATGTATCGATAGGCGTCTTGTGCCG
>JAYYRF010000448.1:0-2689 GCA_036127535.1 Myxococcota bacterium
GATGAATCTTAGCAGCGACGATGTCTCGGAGAATACCGCCTTTGTGTTGGTTTGGGAACCTGATGGATTCGATAATCTTAACTTTTACTGGAATATTGAAGGGGAGCTTCTCGGCTTTTCCGAACCCCTCTTTCAAGAGAATGCCTTTGGTTCAAAAATTACAATTCAAAATCCTGATCCAACATGGAACAACGATGAATTGAGCGTTTTCATCTTTAATGATGAGAGCGGGCTTTCCACAGAAAGAAAATGGACTATTAATATCATAGAGGGGAACTAGATATGAAATATTTAATCCTCACACTTCTCGTTGGATGTTCGGAATACGATTCTTCCAAGGTAGCCTTTGAAGATTTTGATGCAGACGAAGTTCCAAACAGTATCAGCAGTCAAGAATTCCGTGTAGATATATATCCCAGCACCGATAGTAATAATCTTCTATCCCAAAGCTTCTATGTGAACACCGAAGATGTAGATCTGAGCAATCTTCGCTTCGATTTGGCCGAGACCGTCAGCTTGAGTGGCTATGTGAAAGGCTATTCCGTGTTCCCCCATTCAGATGGTGAGGTGACTGTCCCCGGCGAAAATGTACCCGTGGAGGCACAGCTTCAATTAAGCGAACAAAACTCTCTGAGCGGCTCGGTTTTTAACTCTGACAGCAGTGGTTGGTTCGACATCTCCGTGCCAGCCAATGATGCCTATCAATTTACGGTCACGCCCATTAGCCCCATAGATCTCCCCTTTCGTGTCAGCAGCGACTTTCTTTTGAGAGAGTCCCAAAATCTCGAAATTGACCTTGGATTTGGTCGCCCCGTATTTGGTTCTGTCATTGGACTAGAGGGACGTACCAACGATGCATACGTCCAACTGCTCGATGCCCAAACCTATACAAAGGGGCCAAAGATACCGATTGAGGAGGATGGTTCCTTTGTTTTACGGGCCCCAAACGATCGAGAAAATTTCATTTTACGCATAGAGGGGGAACCAAACAGTTCAATACCGACCTTAGACACACCATTTAGAATCGAGCAAGACGAATCAGAAGGAACCTCCATCGAGATCGACATTGGAACGATTTCCCCTGTCACGGTATCCGGAGAGTTGAGGACGTCCAACGGCTCATATCCTGAAACCGCTGTTATACGATTTGTTTCTCAAGACCTCTTCAATGCAGAAGGAAGCTTGCGCATCACGACAAGTAACGACAACAACGCATTTTTTGCTGCGCCACTGCTGCCAGGAAAATGGAAAGCCGAGTTTATCCCTCCTTATGAAGACACCGAAAAAGCCGCTCCAACGGAACTGGAGTTCACGATAGAAGAAGGAAGTGCAGACCATCAACTGGACGATGTATACTTACGATCCGATATCCGCATATCCTCACGGGTTCTCGACCCGCAAGGACAACCGGCCGCCAATGTATTGGTTACCCTTCAAGAAACTGGGTTTAACAACCACATATACAACGGAACCACCGATTCAGAAGGCTGGTTAGAAATGCAAGTTCCCCCCGTAAGCCTCAATGTCAAACTCACTCCGACCAACAGCATTACCGCCATTACCCACCTCACCATTCCACCACCAGAAGATGACCAAGAATTGCAGTGGAGTCTACAGTCGGGAATCCCCGTTCGAGGCAATTTCTATTATCGAAATTTACCCATTTCTTACGCTCTGTTGGAAATTTGGAGTGACGACAAGATTATCGCTTCCACGCTAACCAATGAATCCGGTAGCTTTGATCTTCGTTTACAGTTAGAAGATTGAAAGAATCCTCCCATTAGGTCACCCATGATCTTCTCGCTTTGGCTGCTGTTGTCCAGCCTTGCTTTTTCAAAAGACAGTGCCCAGCAGATTCTCTTCGATGATGCTCTACGCAAGTATCATTCTGGAGAGAAGGACACCGCCATGCAAAAATTTCTTTCTTTGAGCTACAACGATGAAGTATCGTTGGAGATCCGACAAGAGGCCGACATCTATATTGGAGAAATTCTGTATTTTCAAAACGACTTGGAAAGCGCGCGCCGCATTTTTGAACAACTGCTTCGCAAAGATCCCACTTACCAAATCGACCGCTTTCGACATCCACCTGAAGTGTGCACCTATTTCGACTACGTCAAATCGTCCCTTCCGGTCATCAAACTACCACCACCACCCAAAATCAATTCCTTTCCTGTCTCAGGATATGCTCCCTTTGGGGTTTATCAGCTACGATACGACAAAACATGGAAAGGGTATACATATCTCGGCACACAAACGTTGGCGGCCACCACCAGTATCGCGCTGCTCGTGTATCTCAATAACAACAATCGTTATAACGAAAATGATCTGGCACGGAAAAATATGCTTCAAACGTCCGTTTATGTACAGCAAGCGTCGACCGTACTCTTCTACACCCTATGGCTCGGAAGTGCTATCGATGCACAGCGACACTGGAGAATTGAGATATCGAAGAACAAAGAGACCGCATCATTCGAAACGGAATTCCATTTGGGTGGTCGATTCTAGTCTTTCCGCTACTGTCGCTGGGTTTTTGTAGGAGCCCTAGAAATTTTCAGCAAATCAGTTAAGGGATCATTCTGTGAGGATAGATAAGAATGGCCTATTTTAAGTATACTGACACGAAGGACAAATCCATCGGTTACTTCGAACTCAACAAATCCTTGATGAGTATCGGACGGAAGGCGGG
>JAYYRF010000449.1:0-3592 GCA_036127535.1 Myxococcota bacterium
GAAAAGCTGCTTTTACTTGGGTAGCCTTTTTGAAGCCGGACGCAGGCCAAGAGAGCAAGATAAACGCGTTACATTTTACTACAGGAAGGCGTGTAAATACGATTATGCTTTGGGATGTTACTATGCGGCCATTTTGTACGAGCACGGCTACAGCATCGATAAAGATTTAAAGAGAGCGTCTTATTACTACGGTAAAGCATGTAAGAAAGGTCATCAAAGAGCATGCGATCTCAGAAAGAACCTCAAGAGAAAAAAAACGGCCCCCTAGGTACAAAAAGGTTCTCAAGATCTCTTCGTCGAGAATCATCCACACATATTACCGCTCGCCTTGGATGCTTTTTCGAAAAAAAATACAGTTACTTGTCGAATTAATTTGATTTTGACTACATTTTCAAAATGAGGCGATTATAATGTTGATATGTCAATACATATTGGGGGATTCGTGTTGACGCATTTTGCATCCATAATCATAACATTGTTCGCTTGTAGCGCCGAAATCGAAACGGAACCCGTGGTCGTCACCGAAGAAAGGGCACCCATTGTGGTAGATTTGACCATTCAACCTGTCCAAGGCTCCTTGGAGCTTTCGGAGATGGAGTATACAAACATACATCTGCTCCAATTGCTCAACAAAGGGGATTTGGAACCCATCGAAGACCTTGTGCTAAGACAGAACCGCCTCAATGGTGACGCGATCAAAATTTTATCCCGAAGCAAAAGACTTTCAGAACTGAAATCACTCGACCTGAGTTACAACAAAATTGGTAACAAAGGAGCCAAAAGACTTTCCAAGGCAAAGTTTCTATCCTCTGTTGAAACCATTAATCTCGAGCGCACGGATTTGGGCCCAAAGGGCTCGCAAAAGCTAATCGCATCTCCCTATTTCAAACCGAAAGAAGTCATCATCGGTTCGAATAAACTCACATCCCGGGCTGCGGTCCCCTTGTCAATTCTTCCATCCATCGTTTACTTGGACATTAGCAGCGCACACATCAACAAAGAGGGATGCGCTCGAATCCTTGCGCAGACCAATGCCGAGACTCTGAAGATGGGTAAAAACCAAATCGGCTTCCCCGAAGATAATATTCTCTCCAGCAATCTGAGAGAACTATGGCTTACCAATTCCAGATTACAAAACGAAAGTGTCCTGCGACTGAGCGAGCAAACAGCCCCAAATCTCAAGTTGCTGTATCTTGGAAAGATTTTCATTAACGATTCAACACTGAAGCAACTGACACAGGCACCTTGGTTTGAGCAAATAGAATTCCTATCTTTGGATGCCCCCACAACCTCTCCACAAGCCCGCAAAGACTTTCTAAAGGCTTATGGGTCTCATCGTTGGATCGAGATAAACAAAGACGACTTTGAATCAGAAGAGTAAAATCGCAGGTTCTAACACTCCGGCCTTTCTATCCCAATCCATTTCCGAAGAACTTGTTGATTGAAAACTTGCACCTATAGATTCTGCTAGGTAAGGAGTAGAACATGTCTGTTCAAAATCCTATTATTTTTTATGACGGTGTCTGTGGATTGTGTAACCACGTCGTTCAATTTACCCTCAAACGAGATAAAAAAGGCATGTTCCGGTACGCAGCACTCCAAAGCGCCTTTGCAGAAGAGATTCTACCACCATATGGTGGAAAACCCAAAGATCTCAATACCTTGTACGTTTTGGTTGGGCATCCGGAATCGAAGGCACAACTCTTACACAAATCAACAGCGGCTCTTTTCGTTCTACGAAATTTGGGTGGATTTTGGCGATTACTCTCTTTGGGAAGAATACTACCAACGTTCTTGCGGGATTTCATGTACGATATGGTTGCACGTTCTCGATACTCCATATTTGGAAAGCAAGACAGCTGTATGCTTCCCAAACCGGAATGGTCAGACAGGTTTTTGGATCAAGAGGGCTAGCGGCGTATATAGATGTGAATATCAGCCAAAGAGGAGGAGCGGATAAGAAAAAGGTTCCGCGAGAGATATTTGCGACAAAATGTTACCACCTGTTCCTCGCTACAATAAAAAAGACGTGAATTTGGATTTGAATCCGCTGTTTTTACCAGCAAGTTGAAAATCATGCCCTCCGTAGAAAATGCCCAACACGATGTCAGCGTCTTTTGAATCCAGCGCCACCAAACGTCATCTGATGCGTTCATTTTTAAGTTTAACGTTCCTGAAATAACGGTCACTTCCGCTGGTAGGTGAATGCGGTTGGCATGATAAAATACTCCATTTGGGAAGCGCTTTTTTGCAAAGGCAATCATGGAGGCATTCATGTCATATCCAACATATGTGCCCGTATACTCTCGAGAAAGAGCATATTCGTATAATCCGCCATAACCACACCCAAAATCATTCATACTTCTGTTTTTGACGTATTCCATCAAAATTTCATAGCGGACGTTTTGAGATTCAGCGTCTTTCCAAAGCACCCCTTTGGGATGAGCACCAAAACGAAGAAAGCGCCGAGTGTACATTCTTTGCGCCAGCAACAGAGCGTAGGATTGCCGGAATAAGTCAAACATACACTTTATGTATCACATAAAACGATCCAAAGTGGAAAACCTATAGGCTGAGGATGATCTCCTTGAGCGCCGCTTCCATATCGTGTGTCAATTGCCCTTCATTGTGAAAGGTCGTATAGATCACGCGACCACCCTCTGAAAACTGGACGGCCAATGGTGTGTCGTTTTGGGTTGAGTAGGAGCCAACATTGTTCCAATAGCTCGCATCACCACTTACCATGGTCGAAGTCAAAGGACCAACGTCATAGGGCATGACCCAAGAATCGAGATCATACACCAAATTCGCAGTCGCGGATCCGATGGCACCACGCATTGTTTCGTCAATCACACTTCCGGAGATGGTCGCGGCCGCACCGACAAAGGGATGCGAATGAGTGGGTACATCCAACATGGGATCGAAAATGGTATCTTCCCCTTTGAAATCTATCGCGTAGGGCCACGTCGCCTCCACGATAGAATGAGCCCAGTCAGAGGCATATACAGATCCGCCGTCGGATACATATCTCTTGAGATTCGCAGTAACCATTCCCATCTCTTGAAGCCAAGTAAAAGGCATTCCGCAGTTGAAGAAGATGATGTCGTACTCCGACATACGCTCTGAATCCCGTAAGAGCTCTAAATAGGTCTCGGGACCAAAGAGGTCATATTCCAAGTCCAAATCGGCTAAAATCTCCTCAATGGAATCGAACTCACCGCTCACAACAGCCAAGTTGACCGAAGAAGGATCTAAGCACTCCTCTTCTGGTAGCTCATAATTTCCACCGGGAAAATCAACGATGAATTCTGCACCGTAGCTCCCCTTTTCAACATAGACATTGTGCACGCCTCGAATCACACCTTCGAGAGTGTAGTATCCATCCGCATCTGGATGGGTTTCAATTACGGCATCTACAATACCATCTCCATTGTAATCGACTTCTACATAGACGCGTGCTCCTACGACCCACCCTTCTCCGGACGGATCGCATATACGGCCGGAGAGATTACCGGCACCGGAGTAACCGTACAAGTCGATTTTAGCCGATGGAGAAGGAGAATTACTCTGTACCCAAAGTTCTCCTTGATAA
>JAYYRF010000450.1:0-3108 GCA_036127535.1 Myxococcota bacterium
CGGCTGTAAGAACATACGTTTTTTTATGCAACTCGACCAAAGATGGTTTAACTCGACCGTGTTACCGACAAAAAAACCGCGGGACAAGCATAATTCCATATAGAAAATCGTACCACCAAAAGGGCGACAAAGACGTCTGCATAAACAAAAACCCTACTTTTGGGATGTGATGAACCGGCACCATTTGTACCGCAGTGTAGAAGATCGCTTTGGGACACTTCACAATGAACGTCACGGAGGAGAACGGTGAAACACACACTCAGAATGTTACTGACGTCTTGTGCGATCGCAGAAATGGAATCGTTCGTAGCATTCAACGATCTTACAAGACCTTTTTGTACCGATTAACGAGAGATAAAACCAACACACAGCATACAAAAAGCCAACCGGTTCACATGCAAAACGGAATAAAACCAGCTACATTAGAGCATGGATTAATGTGAGGCACTTGTGGAAAAAAACGTAATCTACGATTGGAACCAAATGGGAGACGTACACTCTCCTCCAATGTCGAAGGTAAGCCTCTTTGACGAAACCCTCCGAGACGGGATTCAATGTCCGTCTGCAACCGACCCTTCCATAGATAAGAAACTGGAGATCCTACGACTACTCGACAAAAATGGCGTAGATTCGGCAGATATCGGCTTACCCGGTGCGGGACCACGCGCCGTAGAAGACGTACGGATATTGGTGGAGGCCATTCGCGATGAAGGGATGAGCATTCGACCGGCTGCGGCCGCACGTACCCATCCCAACGATATTAAGCCCATCATTGAAATCTCTCAACAAACGGGCTTCCCAATTGAAATTTACGCGTTTCTCGGCTCTTCCCCGATCCGGCTGTACACGGAGGGGTGGGACGAATCGCGATTGGAAAAGCTGACGCGCGATGCTGTAAAACTCGGAAAATCGGCCAATCTTCCTTTTTGCTTTGTCACCGAAGATACCGTACGCTCCAATCCCCAAACTCTGAATCGCCTTTTCCCGGCGGCCATAGAGGAAGGAGCAGATCGACTCTGCCTGTGCGATACGGTCGGACATGCCACACCGAACGGGGTATTCAACCTCGTCTATTTCGCGAAGAATCTAATCCGAGCGATGGGTACAGAGACCAAAATCGATTGGCACGGGCACTCTGATAGAGGATTGAGCCTTCCCAATGCGCTCAATGCCATTGAAGCGGGGGTAGATCGGGTTCACGGTACAATTTTGGGCATCGGTGAACGCGTTGGCAACACCAACCTTGATTTACTGCTCGTCAACTTGAAACTGCTGGGTGTTATCGACAACGATTTGAGCTTTCTCAGCAAACTGGTAGATTCGGTCGCCCATGCGACCGACTGGACGGTACCCGTAAATTATCCGGTTTTCGGACGCGATGCATTTCGTACAGGGACGGGTGTGCATGCCGCCGCCGTCATTAAGGCCCTGCGAAAAGGAGATCCCTTACTCGCAGATTTGATCTATTCCGGTGTACCGGCATCTTGGTTTGGAAAAGAACAGGAAATCGAAATTGGCCCGATGGCCGGCAATTCCAACATCATCTACTGGCTCGAAAAGAACGGATACAGCAGCGAAGAGGCGAACGTACAGCGTCTTCGGCAAGCGGCCAAAAGTACAGACCGGATTTTGGAATCGGACGCGCTACACGCTCTCCTCAAAGAGGACTGAGGATGCTTCTGTTCATTCTTTCTCTCGCCTGGGGAACACCCAGCATAGATGAAATTCTAAAGAAAATTGACCAAAACATGAGCGCAAAATCCCGCACGGCTTCTTTAGAGATGAACGTTCAGAAGGGAAAACGCATCAAAAAGTATAAAATGCGATCCCATGTAAGAGGCAATGAAGCCGCCATCGAATTTCAGGCTCCGGCTCGTGATCGAGGAACAAAGATGCTCAAAAAAGAGGGTGAATTATGGATGTTCCTCCCCAGCATCGAAAAAACACAAAAGATATCGGGACACATGCTGCGAAAGGGAATGATGGGCTCCGACATGTCCTATGAAGATATGTTGACGATGAATACTCTATTTGAAGACTACGATGCTCAAATCTTAGCCGAAGAAGAACTCGGCGGTGTACCGTGTTACAAAATTGAAATGATCGCCAAAGATGCTTCGGTAACATACGCCAAACGCATCTCTTGGGTAGAAAAAGAGAAACTCGTACCGCGAAAAGAGAATCTCTACGCCGTAAGTGGAATGATGATCAAGGAATTGCTTTTTGAAGATATCAAAGACTTCGAGGATCGCAGTTATCCAACCAAGATTGTCGTAAATGATACGCTTCAAAAAAATACGACAACGACGGTGCTGTTTGTTCAAATCGACTTTACGGTGTCCTTGGCAGATGAATTTTTTTCTCGTCGATGGTTAGATCGATGATACATCCATTTCTCTCTGCAACGCTCTTCAAAAGAGTTTGATCCTATTTGCTCCGCGGTATACCTTTACCATATACTCATATCAAATCAAAACCATTGCTATTGAGATAGACCATCAAGCGAAATGCGAAACAAATTACAAAAGCTACTGTACAATAATAAGTTGAGTGAAGTTCGTAGAGGGCTCGGTTTACTGGTCTTACACCCAAATCTCGAACACTATCTCTTACCGCAACCCCAACTCGACAACAATGGTTGGTGGTTGGGTCACGATCGTCACCCCGCTCCCTATATGGCCTTTGCTCAACTTTGGTGGATGGCACACCAAGCCACGCAAGGCCTTCTTCCCGAGGGACAACCAAAGAAGCTGCGTTTCAAGGGGAAACCGCTGCGCATCATTCCGGAAAACATTTCCGAGCTCAAGACCTTACAAGAGCTTTGGCTACACGATCAAGAGATCAAGACACTCCCCAAAAGTTTGTCCGAACTCCGCAATTTACGTATTCTCGGCCTACAGCGCAATCAAATAAGCAGTATACCCAGTTGGATTGGAGAATTTGAAAATCTGCGCGTGTTGCAGGCCCAAGACAACCCGCTCGAAAGCATTCATCCTTCCATTGCAAAGCTAGCAAGCCTGAAAGAACTCGATGTGAGCGGCTGTCAATTGGCATCCTTGCCCTTACAACTCGGAACGATGAAAAGCCTCTTATTTCTCGACATCCAAA
>JAYYRF010000451.1:0-6809 GCA_036127535.1 Myxococcota bacterium
AGCGATCTGATCGGGAGTCTGATACTAGCGGGTATGGGTTTAATCGGGGGTTTCTGTGTCTACAATACAAAAAAATATGGTTGGTATCTTTCTCTACAAGCTCACCAATTCCGCAGGAGAGCTACTGGACGACTCCGGTCATGAACCGATGGCGTACTTACACGGATATGAAAACATTGTTCCAGGTTTAGAAAACGCAATGGAAGGTAGGGAAGCAGGGGAGTCCTTTCGCGTCGCATTAACGCCAAGGGATGGTTATGGGGAATATATTGATTCAGAACCCATGCCGGTTCACCAAAAAGAGTTTGGTTTAGAGTACTTCCGCGAGTTGCAGGAAGGGCAGCCCATTCCGCTCCAGAATCCCGACGGAGATCGTGTGGTGCTGTATGTTCTCCGAAAGGAGGATTCTTATGCCTACTTGACCCGAAATCACCCTCTTGCGGGGCAAACGCTGATATTTGACATAGAAATTGTCCGTGTTCGTGATGCTCTACCAGAGGAGATTACTCGTGGGTATCCACATAGAATTGACGAAATACAGGGGAATTTGTAGAGACAGCAGTCGTTCTTTTTAATATGCATGTACGATAGCAGGGCAAACATTTGATTTTACAGGTGCGCACATTCCTCTCATAATGCTTATGATCGCTTGTTCTCTTTCAGAAGAGAGAGAAGCAAAAACGCTTTCGCAAGAGAGTTACGTTTGGCAACGGGTATGGACAGAGGAGAGACGAAGGGAAGTGAACGCCCGTAAACAGGACTGGGACGGATTATATACGCTGGTTGTAGAGGTTGATTGGCAGGGTGATCAACCCGTCACATCATGGGTTGACTCTCCTCCCTTGACCAAGGGAGTCGTCCTTCGAATATGGACACCCCCAAGCTCTATCTCCCTATCGTCATTTCTGGGCGACTTGATCGCAGATGTACGGGAACGCTACCCCTCGGTGGAGGATATACAAATCGATTTGGACATGCCGACCCGGCACCTGTGTACGTATTACCGCGCGGTTCAAGAACAAACGGGGGTTACATCTGTCACGGTACTACCGACTTGGATAGGGAAGCCGTGCTTTCGAAAATTGGTTGGTTCGGTTGATGACTTCGTCCTACAAGTACACGGATTTGAGCCTACCAATCCCGATACTCTCTTGTTTCCGAATGCATCGTTATATGTGGAGCAAGTCGATGCTTTGGGCATACCCTTTCGTGTGGCTTTGCCCACTTATGGCTACAGTGTTCACCGAAAATCTGGACGGATTACATCGGTGTTTGCCGAGGAGAGAACGGATGATATCGGGGGACATTCTCTCTCGGCCGATGCCCAAAAAATTGCAGCTTTGGTGCGAACGTGGAAGATGACGCCTCCGAAAAATTTACACGGATTGATTTGGTTTCGTTTACCCATGCGCTCAGACAAGCGGAATTGGCCTTACCCAACGCTCATGGCCGTTCGTGCGGGTCGGGAACCCTCTTCAAAGGGGGTTGTATCTCTCAAAAAGCAGGATCAAAGCCTTTGGGATATATCGGTGAAGAATACGGGAGAGGCTATAATTGCCTTACCAAATCTTTGTATTTCTTCCGGCATTTTGGTTGCGGATGCGCTACAAAACTATCGATGGGAGAACTCTTGTTTTATCGCTGATGGTGCTTCTTTTCGTCCAGAAACAGAGCACAATGTTGGATGGGTTCGCGCATCGACTCCCCCCGTTATCCTTCTGGAAAACCCGCATGTTTTTAGTTCTCCTTAGTCTCCTTCTCTCTTCCGTTTGGGCTTGTGGCGCCAATTTGAAGCTTCCCTTTCTCTCTCAAAGCGATCGTTTGATGCTACGTCCACCCGCACCGTCCAATTTTAATGTTGAACTCAACCGGGTTTTGGTTCAAATGCCAAAACCCGTATTTCGCGCTCGGCGCATTCATACGAAGGATGGAATTATACAGGATATGTCACAAGCTCTTTCCGATTCCTCCGATGCAGATGCTCTGGTGGAAAGGTGGTTGAGAGAGCGAGATACGCTGGGTGACGATGAACGATATCCATTGGAGTTTCGCCTCTACATAAAAGGGTTGCGAGAGTTGTATCCGCATGGCGGAGAGAAAAAAACGTCTCAGGCATGGAGCCGTCTGTGGCGACTTCCCAAAGAGCAACGAAAGTACCGCAGTGTATGGGCGTCCTATATGATGGGAAATATCTTACGGGGAGAAGAATCGTTGGCGCACTATCAAGACGTCCGAAAGTGGGTGCGTGCGGGTGCCCAAGACACGCTCGGTCTTGCGGCCGCCTCGTATCGTCAAGAAGCCTATCGATATCTTGAATTAAAGCGATACGGGGATGCAATAGCGTCTTGTTTGTTGTATCGCAGGGCCGGAGGACGGGTTCACTGCCGGCATATCGATGATTGGGTGGTTCTCTTGATGAAAAGCGATGAGAAGACCATGATGAAAGCGGCTCAAAAACCCATCGTAGTCGCTTTGATTTCTGCTTTTTTAATTTCCCGCAACCACGATTCGTACCACTTCGATTTGGTCAAGGATGAGCAGATTAATCTTTGGCTAACGGTTTTATCCAAGGCGAGAATTAGACCCATTGGTGCGGATCGACTCGCGTGGTTCGCATACCAGAGAGGAAGATATGCGCTTGCCAAAAAATGGAGTAACATAGCCCAAAAAACACCCTTGGGTCGCCGTATTACCTCTAAAATTGCACTTCGAGAAGGAGACCTGGAGCGGGCGACCCGAGAGTTGGAAATCGGTTTGGCGCTCGCACCAGCGATTGGTTCACTTGCATCGCGAACAACTTTACCCATGGGATATAACATATACACAAGCCACAATGAATTGGAGCGAAGTTGGGAAGAACTCGGCGCGTTGTACGTTGCACAAAACCGTTTTGTAGACGGAATCCGCGCGTTTATGGAAGCCCGCTCTTGGGCGGATGTAGCTTGGCTGGCCGAGCGCGTGCTGACCGTAGAGGAATTGAGTGATATTATGCAAGAAGACCAACTACGGCCTGAATTTTACCGCGAATATGGCCGCTGTCAGCTATGGGAACGTAAGTCGTATTGGGCAAACACCCCTGATGATATGCCTTCCTATCTGCGAAGGATTTTTGTGCGACGCTTGGTTCGGGAAAAGAACTACCGCCAAGCGCGTCTCTTTCTTCGGCATAATCGAGATTGGCGCTATTGTTCCACGATCGAGGAGGCCATTTCAGCTGTGGAGGCGGCGGAAAAGTCGGAGGCGAGCGGGACAGATTTTTGGCAAGCCGCTCAATTGACCCGTACGAAAGGATGGATGTTTCAGGCCACAGAAATGGAGCCAGATTACGGCGTTTTTGCGGGTAATTTTCAGCTGAAATCTACGAGCTTATTGCGGCAAGAACCCGAATTCTCAGAAGAGAATGCCGTTCCGCCGACCCCTGAAGAAATCGCTCGCCTTCGAGGCAACCCCGCCCCCCAAAAACGCTATCACTTTGTTTGGACGGCGGCTGATTACGGGTGGGAAGCCGCTCAAAAAATGGATGCGAGTGATCCGCAATTCGCACAGGCGGCTTGCATGAGCGGAAACTGGCTCAAAGTCAAGGATCCGAGTGCCTCGGATAAATTTTGGAAGCTCCTCGGTCAAAAAGGGCGAGGTACCGCGTTGGGAAAAGCGGTTTTACAGAACAAATGGTGGTGGGGGTTGAACGAAAAAGGCGGGTGTTCACTCCCAAAGCAGACCGTGGAAGATGAGCGGAAATAGAACCTAGTTAAAACGGGTAAATACCTCGGATTCAAATAGGGCAATGACTTCCTCGTCGAGATTGGCAATGTGAGCGGAATAGTCCTCAAAGACGCTAATCTCATAAGCATCACCGGTGGGCAATGCTTCTAGGTGGACAGAGAGACGTGTCAAAGGGAGCTTCAAGTTTGGACTGCCCAAGCGACACAAGGGGCCTTGTGCAAGATTTTGAGCGTCAAAAATCCATATCTCGTCACCGGTTGATCCGGGCGTTTGATCGTCGTCGGATACGACGGTACAGTAAATATAGCCCTCGTTTTGCGCGCCCCCAGTTTTGGGTATGAAGTTTGGACTGGAAGCCCACCGACCCTGCGGAAAGGAGTAGTCGTCAACGATTTCTAAATTGACGGCGTCGACGCGGCACAGGGATGGGGGAACCGACTCCGTTGGGAGATCGGATAGCGCGGTGTGGCGATAAGGGTGATTCGCGTACGCTCCTTCGGTTTTTTGGAGGCGCAGTTCCGGGCTGAGACCGAAACTGAGCCACCAGATCTCTTGAAATTGCGCGGGCGCATGGTTGCCGTGAAAGGTGTAGAGAGAAGGCCCTCCGTACAGTCTTTCATCGTGCAGAACTTTACTTTCTACCAAGGTACCGCTTTGCGTGTCGATGACGTAGCGACCAAGCACGCCAATATCGGTGGTGGCGGAGAGCATTCCGTTCAGTTCCGGGTTTGAAGGGGCTCCGGTATAGAGCGAGTCACCGTCTACGATCACTTCGGAGGCATCGGAGGCGACTTGGTGGCCAACGTGCAGGGTAATCCTACCGCTGGAAGAGTCGTAGTCGGCAACGAAATGGGCGGCTTCTCGGGGAATGTTAAACCGTTGCGCCTGTACCGTTGTGTCTTCTCCGACCAGTTCGCTTCTCGGTATGATCCAGAAGACGGATTCGCTGGACTGGGGTTGCATTCCGGCACCACCCAAAAGATCCTCCATCTCGGATACGAAAGCGGTATCAAGAATGATAATGTGATCGCTGGTCACGGCAATCTGATGCACGGATTGTTGAATTTTAACGTTATCGAGATGCAGCCAATCGGTTTTCAAACGATATCGGCGGAAATCTCCGATGCCGTCCCACACGAGCAGGTGGATAAAACCCAGGCCACCGATGCCATTGACGGCCAGTAAGTTCATTCCCCAGTTTACGGTAAACATCTCTCCCGTCTGTGGGTCAAAGGCCGGATGGGCGGTCGACATGGTGAGCTGACACGGCCACGTCATAAAAGAGTCCAGTACACTGGGGAGCGCATTGAACCACTCGTCCATCCAACCGATGGGACTTTTGAGCTCCAATGAATTGGGGTCAAAACTCCAAGGCCGGGACGCATCAGAAGCGATCAATATGCGGTTTTCCATCGGTAGAAAGGCGGTATTGAGCATGGCTCTTGCGCCCAAGCTGAAGGATATTCTGGCCAAACCGGCATTGTAAAAGGCCGAGGACTCGTCGAGGGTGGCTTGATCGATGTAGTAACAAGGCGGCTTGAGCATCCGTCGTGTTAGTTGGTGATTCGAAAGATCCAATCGTTCGATCATTCCCTCTCCGAGCACCACTGCACCGCCATCTTCGAAGGGTATGGGATGAGCGATAAAAAGATGTCCCGAGACATCATCCGGAAGAGTACCGCTGAGAACATTCAATTGGAAGGAAGCATATTCGTCGGTGCCGTACAGGATAGAACGAGGGATGGCATCAGGAAGCTCCGGTCCGGTATCTGCTAAAACGAGTTCCTCTCCCGTATCCGTTATATCACCTGTTTCTGTGGTATCGCCCGTTTCTCCGGTATCGTCGGTTGCGCCACTGTCGCCGGTCTCTCCGGTGTCGTCGAGATCGGTTTGTCCCGTGTCCGTTGACACCTTGGAGCCATTACATCCTGCTGCAACTACGATCGCCCCCGACAGCAAGCCCAGTGCTTTTCTTCGATTTGTTTTCACATGCCTTCCATTTTCTTTTTCAGCACTATACCATTACTTGCTGTCTTTTGGCAACAAGGTACGCGATTGTTTCCAATGTTTCCTTTGTAGGTCTGTAGAATATCAATTCTCGGTCAATGATTTGCTGCATTGTACGCGAGTAAAGTACACATTTCCTTCCGTGAAGATCCAAGAAGGCGTAACCAGGCTTCCAATGTTGTACTTCTTGGGAGTGAAGATGACAACGTGGTTTTTTCGACCAAGAGTACCGCGATTTATTTACGAAAGCTTTTTATGAATTGACATTGGTAAAGATTCTTATAGACCCCTAGGGCACACAAACTTTTGGGTTCTATATGTCATATTTTTTCTCGTTATGGTTGTTCGCTTGTCAAAGTAACGTACAAGAAGCCGTTGCCGATGCATCGGTTGCGTCTCCCGGAGTCTCCCAGCCGGTCTTGCCTTCTCGTCTTTCCCTAAAATCGCTGGACGGTAGTCCATTGGATTCAAAAACCCTAGAGGGAAAAACCGTATTGTATGTCAATGTCGCAAGTCGCTGCGGATATACCTCCCAGTATGAGCAACTCCAAAAAGTTCACGATCGCTACAAGGGTAAAGGATTCAGCGTCGTCGGCGTTCCGTGCAACCAATTTGGCGGTCAAGAGCCAGGCTCACCCCAAGAAATCGCCACCTTTTGTAAGAAAAACTATGGTGTTGACTTTCCACTTTTGGAAAAGCAAGACGTAAAGGGAAGCAATCAGAGTGGACTGTATGCTTCTTTGGTGAACAGTTCCATTGGTAAGCAGCAAGATGTACGATGGAATTTTGAGAAGTTTTTGGTCGATGCAAAGGGGAATGTCGTGAAGCGGTTTTCTTCCGGAACCAGCCCGGACAGCAACCAGGTCACGGAAGCAATCGAAGCGGCTCTCGCCAAGAATCCGTAGTTACGGATAAGAGACCACATAGAGCGTTGCGGGGCTTTACCAAAACCTTGCAGGACGCTGATCGGCACCGTACTTCAAAGCAAAGGATCACCCATGCCGTACGTCTACTTTAACGGGCAAAAATTGGTTGCCGACGCAGGCGAAAACCTACGGCGGGTCTTGCTGAAAAATGAA
>JAYYRF010000452.1:0-7055 GCA_036127535.1 Myxococcota bacterium
TTGATTTGAGGCTTATTTTTAGCCTTATCGAGCTTTTTACACGCCTTTAGGTCTTTTTTGATCTCCGCTTCCCAATCCTTCTCGGACGGGTCGAGTTTTTTTCCAGACTTCAATTCGATGTATTCCGTTTTGATTCGATCTCCGTCTGATTTGGTGAACATTTCATTAACTTCGGTTGCACTAAGTTTCTTCTTTTTGCAGTCCTTGTATTTTTCACTGTCCTCTTTTTCGGTTGTTCCGTCTTCACAAGGAACCAAACCGGATACGGCCACAACATTCTTTTTCAAGTCGAGCTTTTTGTTTTCGTTTTGTTGTTCCTTTAGCGATAAGGCGGTTCCGGATACCAATACCGACCAGAAGATGCACACCGCACCTGCAAAGCCGATAATGTACTTGTTTGTATCACGCGACATCTCGATTTAGCCTCCGTTTGATATTTTTTTCAACGACGAAGTGGTCGATGAGGGGAGCGAACATGTTCATAAACAGAATCGCAAGCATCATACCTTCTGCATATGCTGGGTTGATGCACCGAACCAAGATTACCATGAAGCCGATAAGTAGGCCATAAATAAATTTACCTGTTTCTGTAAATGGACTCGAAACGGGGTCTGTTGCCATGAATACCGCTCCGAAAGCCCAGCCGCCGACAACAAAGTGCCAGTAGAAGGGGACGTTGAACATGGGGTTTGTGTCCGAACCGATCGCATTGAGAAGAAGAGCGGTTCCGGCCGTTCCAATCACGATACCGAGCATGGTTCTCCAGCTGGCGATCTTCATGGAGATGAGAAGGACGGCTCCGAGCAAACACGCCAAAACCGATGTCTCTCCCATCGAACCGGGAACCATTCCATAGAAGGCATCCATCCATTTTGCGCCGCCAAGGGCGAATTCGGTGCTGTAGTCCGAAACGTTTCCGCTGGCCATCAATGAGAGATAGGTTGCGCCGCTGGATGCGTCGGGAAGAGATGAAATCTGCGTGCCGGCTTCTGCAAATGTTAGTTTGGTGTCGTAAGGTAGCCAAGGGCCATCACCGGATATCTCGGCTGGATAAGCAAAGAATAGAAATGCGCGGGCGGTAAGGGCCGGATTGAGAATGTTCATTCCGACGCCCCCGAATATCTCTTTCCCGATGACTACACCGAAGATAATACCGAGAGCAACTTGCCACAGGGGAATGGTCGCCGGTAAAATCAGCGGGAACAGAGCGGACGTCACCAAGAATCCTTCCGTAATCGGATGCTTTCGGATAATGCAAATGGCAACTTCACTCAGACCTCCGGCTGCCAGCTTAACGATGTACACCGGTAGGAAGAAGATGGCGCCAAGAACAAAGTTGCTCAAGGAGAAGAACGAAACGGCGCTGCCTTTCGCTGCAAAGCTGAAGCCGATCAACTGGTAGAGACTGCCGTGCCAATCGTCCAATGGCGTTGCGCCCGACGCGATGGCAGCGTTCGCCTGGTAGCCGGTGTTGAACATCGCCATCAAGAAGCATGGAAGCAATGCGAAGACAACGGCGATCATCATTCTTTTCTGATCGAGTGCGTCTCGTACATGGCTTGCGGTTTTCGTTACGATGCCCGGTGTAAAGGAGCCGGTGTCATGCGCTTCGAAAAGAGGATAGAGTCGTTCAAACTTACCTCCTTTTTGGAACATAGGAGCCATTTTATCGTTTAGATCGCGTAGTGGTTTCATTATCCCTCCTTGTAGATCTGATCAAGAGTTTTGCGAAGGTGCTGGCCGTGTGCCTGTTTGCCTGGACAAACAAAGGAACACAGAGCGAGATCTTCTTCATCGAGCTCGAGCGCACCCAGTTTCTCCGCCCGTTCCAGATCCCCAATTTCCATTGCGCGGAGCAAGAAAGTGGGGATGATGTCGAGCGGCATAATTCTTTCGTACATACCAATGGGAACCATTTCTCGCTCTTCGCCATTGGTGGTTGTCGTAAATGAAAACTTTTTACCTGGAATTAAAGCTGAGAGAAATGCGGGAATCGAAGAGAACTTGTTTTTGCCGGGAAGCATCCAGCCGATAAACTCTCGTTCTCGTCCTTCCTTCAAAATGGTCAATTGGCGATGGAAACGACCCAAATACCCATGGATATTGACGGATTCTTCACCTTCGGCCCTTTGAGCGGTTCTACCAGACAGCGGAGAGCCGGAAATCAAACGGTGTGTTCGGCCGCTTTTCGAATGACCATGGGAGATGTAGTCTTCTTGACCGTCTGTGAACTCATTTTGACTGAGTTCTTCCGTATCGGCTCCCAATCTCGTTTGGACTAGACGCGGGTTTGATACCGGTGGGCCTGCCAAAGAAATAATGCGCTCTACATCGAGTTGACCGGTGCGGAGAAGACGGCCGATGGAGATAATATCCTGTAGGTGAATTGTCCATGCACTGCGCTTGCGACTTACGGGGTAAAGCTTTGAGATGTGTGTGCCAGCGAGACCGTACGGATGCTTTCCGGAAAAGATCGATTTTTGGACGTTGTCACCCTTGATGTCGGGAATCTTGCTGGCAGACCCAACACACAGAAACGTATGTTTTGCTGCGAAGGCCGCGAGTGCTTCTGCTCCTCGTTTGAAGTCCTCTTCTTTGCCTTGAATGACGATGTTTGTGTCCGGACTCAGTGGTTCACTGTCCACGCAAGTTAAGAATAATGCGTCCGGGCGCGTACCGGGCTCGGGGTTTCGACTGTATGGTCGTGTCCGAATGGACGTCCACATACCCGACTCCAGGAGAAGCGCTTCGAGTTCTTCCAGAGAGTAGCTTGCGCCTTCTCCTTTGTACGATGTGAACGTTTGATGATCTTCTTCGGAGAGGGTTCCCGCTTTTTCGTTGTCGTTTAAACGAATGACGACAGACTGCAATGCGCGCTTTGCTCCGCGATGCACAGCAATGACTTCGCCTGCGCCCGGGGCAGTGTGAAAGACGCCCGGATTTTTACGGTCTTCAAACAATTGTTGACCTCTTTTGACGGTGTCTCCTACATTGCAGAGCATGCGTGGCTTCATGCCAACAAAATCCAACGCCATTATCGCTACATGAGAAAGGCTAGGGGATTCGTGTATTTTTTGCTCGGGGGCTCCTGTAATAGGGAGATCCAAACCTTTTTTAATATTGAATGTGGTCATATAGAGATGTCCTTCGATAGAATAGATAGAAAGCGATCGAGGAGAAACATTTAACACGTTCTTATACTTTTGTAAGCTGACTTTTTATGATTGCGCAACCCATCTTTTTGCATTTCCGTCCACGATCTGTTCCATATCGTGTAGACTCTTTTTCCGTATCAGCGCAATTTGATGCAGTGTTTCTTCGAGCGAATCGCGATTTGAATCGCCATCACTTTCCAGTAAGATTTGGTTCTCACTGAGTTCTTTTAGAATTTGGATCCCCTTGGGGTGTGCGATATTTCGACGGTTGAAACCAAAAAATGCGTTTGGGTATCGTCGGGCTTCCTCTACAGAACCCAAGAATCCGTGAAAATAAACAGATCTACATCTATGCATTTTTAGAAGAGAATACCCGTCTTGATAACTTCGCACCAAATGTATGCAGACCGGACGATCCAATTCCACAGCCAGCGCTAACTGTTCGGCAAAATACTTCTTCTGTTTTTCATAGGTCGATTTGTGACGTCGACTTCGATCCAGGCCGATTTCTCCGACAAAGGCATCGGGATTGCTCAGTAGGTGTCTTCTAAGAAGGGGGATCGACAATCTTTCGTTTTCAACATACCACGGATGAATCCCGATACCGACTTTTAATTGTTCGGTTTGTCGAGAGAGCCAAACAGTCCAATCGCTCTCTCGACAACAAGCGATGTATCTCTCGTGAGAGATGTTTCTGTTTTCGGAAGGGTGGGCGTGTGCATCGATCATCTTGACCTTTTGAGAATAGGGTACATAATCAGTCTATGAATCGCGGCGGAATATCACAAACGATCAATGAATTTATGCAGGCTTTGGGGGTGGAACTTCCCCCCTGGGCAGGACTGGCCTTTGTTGTGATCGTTGTGATTTTGTTCTTTCCAACATTCGTCAAGAATGCGAGAACCCAGCGAGCGAGAAAAATTTGGAAGTCTTCATTCTTTGAAAATATTGATCGCAGACAAGCTTTGCAAGAAGAAGCTCTCGCGTTGGTGGAGAACAATGTAGACGGTCTCTTCAGTTTGGTAGAACTTGCTTTACAGGCATCACAACTACAACTCGCGGAACGAACATTGGCTCGAATACCCAATCCAAAGAAGCACCGCAGAGAAATTCGACGCTACGAATTCAAAATCGAACAAAAGGCGCTTCGGAAAAACTAATTTTTATTGCGCAGCAAGAACAAGAGATCCATTTTCCCGTCTCGATTGATGTCGTCGTGTGAAATTTGTTGTCCAAGTCTGGAGTAGGCTGTTTGTGATGAGATTTTATAGTCCGCTTCTTCAACGGAAATAGAAGATGTATAGTGGGTTGAGAAATCCACTCTTCCCATGAATATATATACCGCACCAGCATTGTACGAACCCAAACCACCAGTAGGATTATGGTTGGGATCGCCCAGTACGATATCAGAGAGTCCATCACCATTTATGTCCGCGAAGTCGACGGCTTCCCCTAGGGTAGAGGATTGTCCTGAAATGGAGAAGGTCGGCTGCGTGTTGTTTGATTCTAATTCTGAGCCCAACCAAATGAAAATCGCCCCTTCACCATTGTTGAATCCCGGTGCGCCCGCAATGATATCGATATCTTTGTCCCCATCGATATCGCCGGTTGCAACAGACCAGCCTAACCATGCGTTTTGACTGACCCCATACAGAGATATCGAATCTTCGAGAGAATATGTGGGGCTACGCAGAATGTAGATCGCTCCGGAAGCATCAAAGGCTTCACTGTCGGCAAAGGGAGCTCCTACGACGATATCAGCCTGAATGTCCCCTGTAATGTCTGATTGACAATCTACGCTGTAACCAAAACGTGCTCCGGTATGAAGACCGTTCACATATGGCATGAAAGAACTATTTTGCGGAGAGCTCAAGCCCATCCAACTGCTGCTTAGGCCAATGTAAATCCGGCCACTCAGTACAGGGCTGGTCGTATCGTTTTGACTGCCTCCACTTTGTGACGCTCCGGCGATCCAGTCTGAAAAGCCATCTCGATCCAGATCGGCACAGGAAAAAAGGCGTTCTCCGAGCTGTTCGTTATTGTATATGCCATGAATAATCAATTCAGGGCTTTCGGTTTGGGAGAGACTGTAAATATACAAAGCTCCATGTTGGCGGAGGGGAGAGAGGCTCATTCTCGGTGCCCCTATGACCAGATAACCTTGCGTTTTCGCCAGAGATGCACCAAAAAGCGTTTCGCTCGTTCCCGATATAATCGGCGTATCGAAAGAAAGACGTAGGTCTTCTTGTTCTGAATACCGGAAAATGTTTCCCAAAGCAGGGATTCCCAACACCAGTGCCTCATCCAAAAAGGTATAGCTCCAATTCGAGCGCTCTGCCGCCGTTCCCGATAGAGAAAAGCTCGCTTGTGTGATCTCTACGGTTTCTGATGTCTGTTCTCTTTCTTCCCCGTACAGAACCGATATCTGTGCTGCGGAATAGGCGGTTTCACATCCGACTCCTTCGCATTCTTGGTCGCAGGCAAAGAGAAAAATGAGCAAATGTTACTTCTGCTCTTCTTGGAGTTCTTCAGAATCGTCGGACTCAAGCATCGTGGACCTCGGCAAGTTGTAGAAAGCCAGTTTGCCGCCTGTAGTCGGTGCGTTGTCATCGAATCCAGGCTTTTTAAAACCGGGTAGGTTTGCTATATCCGCTGCGGTATTGCCGGGGGTAATGGGGTTAGCGTTGGAGTAGGTTGGTGTCCTCTCTGTGTAAGCATACTGCATGTGTTCTACGGTATATGTTACGTTGTATTCCCCCGCCCGAACACCTTTGATCAGACCGGTTGTTAGCGGTCCAATACGACCAATTTTTTGTCCTGATATTTCGATATCAACCCACGCGGTGGTTCGGTTTACGACAGGGAGATCTTGCTTCCCGTCCTTTTCAGTGCTTGGGTTTGGTGCGATTTGAAGTTGCTCTGGATTGATGTAAAGACGCTGAAAGTTCACGATGGTGCCCGAGCTGAGAGCGGGATCTTTGGGGTGTGTGGTCGGACGTAATGGTCGATCTGGATACTTGGAACTTGTCGTGACACCTTTCTCTGATACTTTGGCTGTGGGAAATTCAAATTTTCCGTCTCCATCTTCCGCGAAAAGAAGGGATGAGAAAAGGAATGAAATCAACATGACATACTCCGGAGCGTCAGATATTAGGAATTTATAAAATACATTATTCGCGATTCTTTGTCGAATTCTTGCCATCTGATTTCTCAATTCTTTTACGCAGATGGCGAACGTTTGGATATGTAAGTGCGAGAGAATATTTGTGGAGGGTATGCGATATGACGGATGCAGAAACAACGATTGCAGCAATTCAAAAAGAGTTGAAAGGATTTAATGAAGAACGAGATTGGGATCAGTATCACTCTCCCCGTAATTTGGCGATGGCTTTGAGCGTGGAGGCTTCCGAATTACTCGAGTTGTATCTTTGGAGTACGGACAATGGTCCGCAGCCACCGGTATCCTCACGGCTTTCAAAAGTCGAAGACGAAGCAGCAGATGTCCTCATCTGTTTGTTGAATTTTTGTCGGCATGCCCAAATCGACCTCGCAGCCGCCGTAGAGACAAAAATGCGGAAGAATGCAGAAAAGTATCCGGTGGAGCAAGTGCGGGGTCGAATGGAGAAGCACTCGGAGTATACCTAGATTTACTTCATCAGCCAGTCGTATACAATCGGGTAGATCTCTGCTGGTGCAGATCTTCCTAAGGAATAGTCGAGATGTCCGTAGTCCATGGAGAATCCATGCGCTTTACCGGCAACAATAAATTTTTTGTCGGTAGACCCCATTGCATCGTAGTAGCTGTATACCCGATCCGCTGGCGCAATCCGATCTGCTCTGCCTGCGATAAAAAGGGCGGGAACACGTTGCTCACCCAACGCGCTACGGTAGTTTCTCTTC
>JAYYRF010000453.1:0-11806 GCA_036127535.1 Myxococcota bacterium
CGTCCGATATAGGTTTCGAAGACCAGGTTTGTGTTTGTATCGGGTCTCCGTGGATTCCAAATTGAAGCATAAATCCACGAATGGCACGAAAGAAAGCGATGTCTTGGTAGAATCCATTTTGAACGAGCGTATAAAAGCGATCGTTTCCGGTTGGTGCCCATGCGCGTTCAAACCGAGCGAGGAAGTCGCCTTTGGTCGTTGAAAATCGCACCGTGTACAGATCCGGTGCGATTTGGTCTTGATCGGGTTTGGGAATGAGACGGGAGAGCGACTTCCTCTCTAAGCATGCGCGAACACCCTCTTGCATTCCGTTTTGTTGAATCGAACGCTGGATTTCAAAGAGTGGTTTTTCTTGGCTTTCCATCTCTTGAATGTCTTTACAAGATAGAGGATTGGCATAGCTGACAAAGGAAAGAAGCAAAGCGAGCATGGTATGACTCCTAATGACAGTATACGGAAGAGAAAAGGGTGCAACAAAAGAGAGGCTTCAAAATTTCGACGGAAAGATTGTTGAACCTATACGTAACGAATTTGCCTGCTGTGTCAATCAAGAGTTTTCACGCGTATCTGTGTCCTTCTTTCCGAGTGGTATTTGTTTCAGGTACGGTTTATAGTATTTCTCAAGTCTTTTGACGTATCGACGAGAGATGCATCTCTTTGATGGAGTCTGTGTGTTCATAAATATTGGGGATGTCGTCCGTGAGACCCGGGCAGAAGGGCCGGGGAATAGATATGCTCTGTGGGTACAGGGGTGTCGTATACGGTGTCCTGGCTGCTGTAATCCCCACTTTTTTTCTCAGCAGCCCAAAACGATTCGTTCGGTCGAGGAGGTCTTCGATGAAATTCGAGCGCTCCCGTCGATCGAAGGAGTGACATTTTTAGGGGGAGAGCCGTTCGAGCAAGCAGCTGCGCTGACCCAGCTTGCCCAAAAAGTGCGAAGCATTGGTTTGTCGGTCATGGTTTTTAGCGGTCGTACGTGGAAAGAGCTTCAGCGAGAACCTCTTTCTCAAAAACTCCTGCAGCACTGTGATTTGTTGGTGGCGGGTCCGTTTGATCAAAATCAAAAAGAAGTCGATCAGCGCCGTTGGATCGGTTCTTACAATCAGACGACCCATATTCTCAGCGAGCGCTACCAACATTGGAAAGACAATTGGCCACAAGGACGAAACTGTATCGAGATGGTTTACAAAGATGGTGAACTCTCCATCAATGGATTTCCGGTAGAGGAGCTATCGCGTACATCCATACGAGCGTGGCGAAAATGAAAGAGGCCGAACGAAGAGCGCTCGAGTTTGAAGAAGCACTTTTGGAGCTTCTTTTTCGCGTCTTGTCCGGTTCCTCGTACCGTCGCGTGCCAACGTTTCCATCTCAGAGCCTTCATCAGCAGACGTGGGAACGCTACGACTACATGATCCGCTACGGCGTTTTGGAGCGTCTTTTTCGTCTGGGAGGCTGGCGGAACATCTCCTTTGGCAGCGAAAAGGAACCGGCAAAAAATATGTTGGAGATGGACTTGCCTCCGCTCATTTACACGGACTATTCCATCGATATTACGATGCAATACCTGACAAAAAAATATCCGGATTCGGCGAAAGAAGGGGCAAAGAGTAATGGAGACATCCTTTTTGAGTATCTCTTTCTCTTGTACGCGAAAGATTTGAAGAGTATGCCGCGTAATTCACTGATGATGGTGGCTCACCCGCATCGCTATCGAGAAGATCAACTCGGCGATATCGCCGAGCACGTCGAACGACTGTTTGCTGACGATTTGCGTCCGTATCTACCGTGGCTTATGAACCGCTTTTCATGGGAAAGATTGAACGAGCGCATGCGAGAAGATGTACAGTACTGCGGCGTAACGCGTCTTCTTTTGGACGCATTTTTTCAAAAGACCATAAAAACCCCCGTATTGTGGCAATATTCTCTGTTTCCTCTTTTTAAAGCTTGGTTTTCCGATACATCGTATTGGGAGGACTTTTTGATTGAACTCGATCGAAAAACGACCAAACACAGTATCCGTCAGCATAATCGGCGTCTTCTGTTTCAAGGGTTAGAGATTTTTTCTGCGATGTATCGCGTCATTCAAAGAATCGTCCAAACACCACCTTTTGAAAGAAGCGATTCGGATCGCATGGCGCTGCGTTTCGCGCGTGACGGTGACTTTATGAGGCTATTTAAAAAATACGAGGTACTCGTGTCACAAATTCAAGAAGTTATACAGTAGCAAAGGGAGTTCACATGAGTCGGATGTATCGTGTCACCATCAAGGAAACGGTAAAGATCAACACCCAATCAGATGATCGCATCGTGCGAGATATCGTTTTGCAGCAGATTCTCCCACAAGAGCAGATGGTTGAGCTTCTCGAGCGCTCCATGCAGGAGAAAGGCTTCGTCCAAGAAAACGGGGTATACAGCAAAGAGATTGAGGGTGTTCGGCTGGATATCGATTTGAACGCGTGCAACGAACAGGGACAGAAGAGCATTCAGTCGGTTCTGCAGCTTTCTTTGGATAGCAGCACGGATCTACAAATCGAATTCATAGAGCAGTCTTACAACCCGGAGGTCGCGAACAAAAGCGCAGTCGAAAAAGCGGATGCGATAAAGAGCGATAGCCGACAGGCCGCGCAAACGGAATTGGACGATCGTGTTTCGCAGCAACTCGAACAAGCGGCGTGTCAGGCGGACGTACTCATGCACGAGATGCTGCAAGAAGTTTATGGTGAGGCACTCAAGCAAAAAGCCGCTCAACTCGGTACCGTCTTGGAGCAGAGCGAATCCATAGATGAAAATGGATCCTACGAGTTGAAAATCAGAATCGAAATTTGAGTAACATATGCTAAAAATAGAAAAATTACCGACAAAGATCGACAGTGCCTATGCCGTTGAAATCGCGTACCGGGAAGATCTAGACTGGGTTATGGAGCAACTCTTGCTCGGTCAGTCGATTTTGCTGGAGGTCGATAAGCTATTGTATCCGTGGTTGTGGAGGATATTGCGATCCCGCCTGCGGGAAAAAAATCTACAAGCGGAGTTGCTAACCGGTCACAATGCGCGCACGGACGAGGGACCAATGTCTGGGCCGCTAATGCAGAGGATGCTTTCACAAATGACCGACGCTGCGATTGGATCGGATGGTACCCGTATCTTGGTGATGCCACATTTGGACGTTTTGACTACGACGACGCGTTCGGGCTTAAGTGACAATACCCGTGAGATCGTCGCGACCTTTTACGACAATCCCTTTTTACAGTTGTTGGTTTTCAAAGATCCCAATTTGGAAATGGTTTCCATCGTTGAGAACTTATTTTCGGCGCGTCGTCGTATTTTTGGTCTTCGACGAGAGGTTTTGGCGCATCTGATCACCCAAGAGGAGGCCAGGAAATTTCATCATGAAGAGTTTAATCCCTTTGCTTTATACAGCTATGTATCCGGTCTGAACGTTTTGCGTTTTCGTCAGATTATGCGCTCTTTGAAATCGAGGCCCAACTATAACCCCATGTATCCAGAAGAAAGTGAAGATGTGTATGCTTCGATACGCGGTCGAACACTCGATTCTTCTTTGGAGCTCCCTCGTGTCGATTTACACGAGGATATCGGCGGCTACGAGCATGTAAAAGAACAACTACAAATGGAAGTGCTGGAGCTTTTGGAATACCGACAAGAACTCAGCGAAGAAGGAAACGTTCGAGAAATAGAGAACACGGAGTCTTTGATACCCAAAGGCATGCTTTTTTATGGCCCTCCGGGTACCGGGAAAACATTTTTTGCGAAAGCTTTGGCGACCGCCTTGAACGCGAGTATTATTATCGTCTCGGGGCCAGAACTCAAGAGCAAGTGGGTGGGAGAATCGGAAAAGAATCTTCGTGACGTTTTTAGCAAAGCGCGTCGAAGTGCGCCATCGATTATCGTTTTCGACGAATTGGATTCCTTTGCACAGGCTCGTGGTACCTACTCAGGATCGGGTGTGGAACACTCGATGGTGAACCAACTGCTGACCGAAATGGATGGTTTCCGAAAATCGGAGATGGTTTTTGTCGTTGGAACCACGAACTTTCTACAAAGTGTCGATTCTGCATTGTTACGACCCGGTCGTTTCGAGTTACACATTGAGATCCCGTACCCACAAGACGATGATCGTAAAAAGATCCTTCAAATCTACATTCAACGTTTTCACTTGAATATCTCTGCCGATCTCTTGGAATATATGGTTCGACGAACCCGTATGCCCATCGATCCATCAAAGGGTACTTTTTACAGCGGAGACCATCTCTATGCCCTATGTCGCTATCTGCGTCGTGAGGTGATCCGGAGCGGAGAGGCCGACTTTGTTTTCTCTAAAGAGCATATCGACAAAGCCTTGCGCAGTAACCGGCGGGACGCGCCAGAATTAAAAGACGAGGAGCGCAAGGTGATTGCTTATCACGAAGCCGGACATGCCATTGCCGCGCATTATCTACCGAGTTGCTCGGGTGTAGAACGGATTGTTTTGGGTGATTCTTCGAGCGACTTTATTGCGTATGTGGAGCGTGGTATGAGAGAAAATCGCTATGTAACCACCCAAGGTGAGCTTTTAGACGATGTCTGTGTATTGCTTTCCGGTCGCCAAGCCGAGCGTCTTCAATTCCAAGACATATCCGCTGGTGCTTCCGATGATCTCCGCCGGGCAACGACCATCGTTCAATCCATGGTGAGCGAATTGGGCATGAGTCAGCTAGGGCCTCGGGTCGTTCTCGATAATCGAGATTCCATCGTGTCGGGGGTGTATGCGGCCGAAATGGACAAAGAGATTAGCCGCATTTTGAAGCACGAGCATAAGCGAAGCCGAGAATTATTGAATAAACATCTATCGTTGCTTCATCGCATTGCTACCGAGCTTCTGAAAGATGGAAAACTCGAACAAAAACATTTTTTAGAGATCGTGCATGCGTACGAAAGGGGAGAGTAATGGCGGAGCTCAACATTAGGATGGTCTACAATCGGAAGACGGGTAAGCACGATATCTTCGTCGATTATGAGTCAGATATGGATGCGTTACCCTTTGAACACGAGCAAGATCATCGCGCGCTTTTACAGCAGATCATCGGTGCTTCGGGCTTATCGGAAGATGGGATAGGGCAACTCAATATTCAGCGATTGTCGCCAGCCGAGAAGCAAAAAGTTCTTCGAGGAGAGACGTTGGAACAGAGAGACGCGCTGTCCGAGAAAGAGTAGCATGTTCGTGTATTTTCCCAATGTTGTTGCGTTGTCTAAGGCGATTCCTCTTTTGGGGAACATCGAAGCAGACTTGCGTTGGATCGAGTTGGAGCGCGGAGCGTTATTGGAATTGCCAAACCAATATGCGCGCAAAATTATGGGCAGCGCATATCAAGTGAGCGATACGCACGCAGTATCAAAAGAGGAGCGTCTAAAAATAACGTCTATCAAGCGAGCGGATACACTCTTTTCGTTGCTTTCTCATCAAAGAGTTTCTCAGGTTGGAACCCCGAAAGAAGTCATCATGTTGTTCGACGAGCAAAAAGAAGCCATCCCAACCATTATGAGTGCTCTTTATCTCGACTGCTCCGATATCACATTTGCTTTTGTTGAGGTAGACCAAAGCCGGGCGATATCGTCATGGATCACCAACCTTTTTGGATCCTCGGCTGGTCGTCGCTTCTTTATGCTGCGCATACAAGAGCCCTCGTGGTTCTTTTTAGAGGGAAGAGACGAAGTTTATTATCCCCAACGAGATGGATGCTGGGTACCTTTGGGACACACGCATCCGCTGGTGAGTCTCGTACCCAAAAACGAAGAGATACTGTTCCACACCACAGCCGATATCCAGTCCATATCGTTATCAAAGATCAAATGGAGAAATATTTTTGAAATCCTACAACCAAAACTCAAATGGGAGACTGAGAGCGTATTCTTATCTCCAAAAGAGTCGCTGGATAAAATTCCCATTCCCCTGAGAGCCATTAAAAAAGCACATCCAAGCCCCAGCACAATGTATCTGATGGAAAACGCCGACATCCGTGCTCTGTATCAAGAGCTACAGGAAATGGATGAGTCCGTCCTCCGAGATTGGTTATTTCTCCTACAAGAAGATGCACAAGGAAACCGTTATCTACTGCTCAAGGACAAAAAAGGTCAAACCTGGCCCTTTCAAGCGCGCTCTTTGAGTGCGAGTCTGTGTTTGAATAACCTACTGATCCCCAGTGATACGAGTTTGGTACCGCGGGTTTTGGAAAGTACGTATCGCACAGTGTTTCAACTGAACAGTGGTCAAATCAAGGTCTATCTACCGGACAGTAAGCGCGTATTGAGCTTTGCGGGTCGATTCGATCAGTTGGGAAACCTAATCGATTATATCATGATGGATCAGGTCGAGGCCTTAGAGCGCTTGGCGTCCTTGAGTGCCATGCGGCTTAGAGAATGGGCGAAACTGGATGTATTGCATCCGGTCAAAAACACGTTGTTAAAAAAGAAAAAGTTGGCGGTTCTCAAAGCACCCGAGGTCTCTAAAAAGAAGGCTGTCTCGGGGAACGGACTGCAGCAAAAAGTCGAACGGCTCGTCCAAAAACCACATCAAGTTGAGTCTTGGGTTGATCTGCGTGCACATTGCACTTCGGTCGAGAATCGCATTCAAATCGAAGTGGCCATTGCTCTTCTCAGCAAAGACGTCTCTCATCTTGCGAAGTTGAAGTCGCCTTATCAAGCGTGTTTTGCTCTAACGGAACGCAGTAGCCAGCGAAAGATGAAAATGGCACGTCAAAAACTTCCGGAGGAGCCCACAGCGAGTGGTGCTCTGTCTTTGTGGTGGCTTGCATGGTACCATTATTGTCGCATCACGGGAGATCGGAGAGCATACCAGCGCGCGCAGGAAAAGGCGAGTCTCTTCCTGAATCGAAATCCACTTTCACAGAATGAATTTCCCGACTTTTTAATCGAGCCCCTCAAAGAGGTTGTCTTGGGGGTGGAGCGTGCCGAAAAAAGTGACGCCTCGGCCTTCTCTTCCTTCCTGAGAACCATTGATGATAACAGTCGATTGAGTCATTTAATGCGTATTGTCTATGCTTTGTACTGCAAAGAGTACCAATTGGAAGCGAAAGAGATGCAAGACCCGAGCGATTCGATTCGCTTTCTGGATTCATTGGAACATTCTGAAAAAGACCAAATACAGCAAGAATTGAAGCGATTCTTGATGGAGGGACTACCGAGTAAAAGTGTAATCCGAGAAAGTCGTGTCCTGAAAGGGATGGAAAGTCTGTGGATGCTCAAGAGCAATTCTCCGTTGAATTTGGATGAGCAGATTGTTGAGAAACTCGTCAAGGCGTTGTCGGTATCAGCCCAAAGGCGGGATCAGATTCAAGGAGAGCTTGAGCAATACCTACAGGTGGGTAATTTTCAAAAAGTGGTCGATACGATATGCGGCCACATCGCCTACATGAAAGAGAACCCCGACGCCGTACGAATTCCAAAGTCACAGCGTTTGGCTCCGGCCTTTTGCAGTATCCCCTACATCAAAAAAATACAGCCCTTTGATACAAAGGAGCGTATTCTACAAGAGACGTTACAATTCTTACTTCATCGTTCTGAAGGAGACAAGGGCTATTTGGATTTGTATCCACTCCTGTTTGCAGGCTATGTGTTGATCCTTTTCGAGCATCCGGATGGAAACAAAAGTATTCAGGTCGCTTTAGACGAGCTTTCAAAAACACAATATTCCATCATGTACAAGAAGTTCTTTCCTGCGTTTCAAATTGTATTGCCGCTGCTCCCATTGGTCGATCGCTTTGAACGTTTGCGAACGTTTGCGCAAATTATCATAGAAGATCAGCAGCGCACGGAGCGTCCCTTTGAAATCACATTGGAGTTAGCAGTACAAATCGTAGATGCTCTTTCGTCGAATAAAGTTCGAACGATTCTTCTTTTGGATAAATTCATCATGCGACAAGAGATTTTCTTTCGAAAGGAAATATTGAAAACATTGGAACCAAATTAACGGCCTCGAATGGCAGAAAGGAATACAGAATGAGTCAAAAATGGGATCCGAATCGGATTGACAAAGAAGCACCAGCGTTGTTGAAAAAACTGCGCGCCTTATCCAAGCGTTTATCGGGGTATTTCGTAGGAAAGCAAGAGATCATAGATCTGCTAATCTTGTGTACGATGGCCCAAGAACCGCTTCTGTTGGTCGGTGTGCCCGGTACAGCCAAATCAGACATTATCGTTAAGTTTTGCCAAGCCATTGGTGTGGGGGAAGAAGACTATTTCGAGTATATGCTCACTAAATTTACAGAACCGAGCGAGATTTTGGGGCCAATCGATATATCTCTACTGAAGAAGGGGAGTTACATTCGACGGGTGGAAGGTAAGCTCCCAACGGCATCTGTCGCTTTCCTAGACGAGATATTTAAATCGAATTCCGCGATACTGAATACGCTCTTAACCATCATTAACGAACGAAAATTTTATCAAGACGGACGTCCGGAGTCTGTGAACCTTCGTATGCTGTTTGCAGCAACCAATGAAATACCCGAATTTACAGAATTAGGGGCGTTACGGGATCGTTTCACGCTTAAGGTAGAGAGTGAAAGCGTTCGGCATCACTCTTTCCGTTCTTTGATTGAGCAAGGTATTCGGAACGCGAGCTATAAGGCTTTAAATCAAAGGCCTTGGGTTAAGGGCGATATCTCTTTGGAAGACTTTGAAAAGCTCAATTTTCATATGGAACATATGATCCAAAGAGCGACGCAAACCAAAAAAATGGATGAGTTGTTTCCCAAAAGTGTGTTTTCCCTGTTTCACAAAATCATTGGTACACTGGAGCGAGACTTGGACGTTGCGATATCGGATCGAAAAGTCATTAAGTTATACAAGCTCGCAATCATGCACGCTCGCTTGATGCATGGTGGCAGCGTTAACCGGGAAGACCTCGTTATTTTACGGTATGTGGCCGATCGAATGCAGAATTTCAAGCCGGTTCGAGAGAAAGTAGACACCTTTTTACAGCTCGAATAAAAAATGGATTTGGACGAAGCACAAAAAAAATCTTGGATCTTTGGTGGTGCCGTACATCTTTCGTTAGCAGATGGCCAATTGGGCTGGTTAGACGAGAACGGGCTGCACTTACAGCATGCGATGTGGGCGTATCGGGAACTCTTGGGACGAGCGCACTATCATGTACCGTTTGGATTTGTGTTGGATGTATACCTCCTGCTTCGCAGTGGGACGCAATTTTTGCTGGTCGGACATGATGATGTTCGTTCGGAACTGAGAAAGTCTCTTTTGGGCTTTCAATCAGAGTTTTTGTGTAAAATTGCTCGACATCCTCTGTTTGAAGACATTCATGAGCATCTGATCGATTCTGAAAAGATACAATGGCTCTGTGTCGTAATCCTCGAGAAATGCGCACCGTTGGTTCCCCACACCGTAGAGATATATCCTCGGGATTTGGATGCGTACGCGCACGCCAATATACGCCTTTCTCAACTGCAATCTTCTTGGAAACAAAGAACGGATTTGTATGAAGCATATCGCACGATTTTAAACGAGCGAGAAACCTCTGAAGAGGACTGGATCCAACTGTTTGTCTCCCGCGTCCAAGAAGAGTTTGACTGGGTAGGGTTGTTCGATCAAGAAATGATTTTAATTTTATCGAAGTGGCGTGCGCTACACCGTCGGGATTTGCAATACGGATTTCGGCAACTGATGGAGTGCAAGGCCGCCATTGGTCGCCTAGACGTTCAGAGACTGAGTCCCGTCAATGAGTCAAAAGAAGTCGAAAGTCTATATACCGATGAGAATTTGTATCCGACCGGCGGGTTAAGCGGCTTAACCAATCGCGGAAGCATTGAGAATCTCCTCCGCTCCGAACTGTCTTATATGGAAGATGAGAGTCGGTTTGATCTCTTTTCTCTGCGCTATTTAGAAGGAGAGCTGCTGTATTATCTTCGCGACGATGGGATTCTGCTCCGTAAAAGGCGGCATATTGTATTTTGTTTTGATTTGGGAGTATCTTTCGGTTTTAAACCTCCCAAACGTCTGTATCGTATGGGCACTTGTGCACAGGGGTTAGCATTGGTCTTTTATGAAGCCCTTCTCGATGTTTTTATCAACGATGCCGTACGCATTTCCTTTGTATACGTCGGAGAAGAGAAAGAACTCTTACAAGAAGACATTGAATTGCTATCTGTTCTACTCGAAGAGAGGCAACAGCGCGACGAAGTGCAGGTTACATATCAAAGAACGTTGGATTTATCGCGTTTGATCGCTGAGAAGCATAAGCCGTACGTCGTCTATTTTCACGACGATGCGGAGAGGCAAAACGATACGAACATCCCATCTGTCTTTCTTTCCATCGATATGATGGATGATAACGTGCAGTCCATACTCAAGATGAAAGTGGCTGCGCAGAGATGGATTCGACAACTTCTCAACAGTCGTCTCGAGAGGTAGTTCATGCACCTTTTCTACTTACTCTTGTCTTGTCAGTCTGATCCGACTCCCCCAAAGGAGAAGATTTGGATTCCGGGCTGGGAGTTTACACCGCAGTCGTATCGAGAAGCAGAGTTGAACATAGAGGGAGAACGCTGGTCGATCTCCACTTCCGAAGGTGCCTTCTCTTTTCGACTGATGACCGAAAGTAAGTATAAAGGCCAAAAAAAGGTAGAAAAGGCGATTGATTCCTGGGTTTGGAACGAGACAAAACAAGAGCTATCTTCGGCGCACCGCATAGCAGAAATGAATTGGCGATTCCACGTTGATATTCAAGATACACATTTGCAGTTGCGGATAGAGGTAGATGGTAACGAAAAGAAAGAGATACAACGAGAACGGTTGTGGCTCGAAGTGGAGGCCATCGATATCGAGCATTTGGGTCGAGACTATCGATGGCGTTCTTTGGAGAAACGGTATGCTCTCGATCGATGGACACCGCAATATCTCCGTCTGTATACGCCAGATGGTATGGTTCGTATGCGTGGAGAAGCGGAGTCCGTATGGCTAGAGGAGAAAAAAGGACGATACCGTATCGCCTTAGAATTGAGTCACCAAGCCAACCACCCTCTCAAGATTTTTCGTAAATGCTATGCCCAATACGAAGAAGCACAAGAGGAAGAGCGAGTGAACCGGTATGCACAGCCGAGTCGTTTTGTTCGAAAAGCCAACCTCTTTCTCTCCTTGAACGAAGGGCCCTTGTTAGAGCCGTTGCGATACCCACACCGCTACAAAGCTGCGATATCCTTTAATGATCACGCGGATCAGTCCAACCTCTTAAAACTCAAAGCACTCATGCTCGGTACGAGTACAGAAAGATCGGAGAATAAAAAAGGATTTGCGGGACACGGACTATCGATGAGTAAGAGTGTTTTTGTTCGCGAAGCGAAGGGATACGATCGGCAAGGATCCTCGGAGCCATATGTAGATCTGCTCGAAGAGATCCAAAATACATCTACACAGGAGATCGGTTTACATTCCGTGTCCGGAGAAGTGGACAACCGTACGCAGACAGAAGCGGGCTTGGCGTTTGCCGAGAGACTTCAAAGTATGGGCGGGGGACGATTTTGGATCGATCACCAGCCGTCCACCAATTGCGAGGCGATATCGAATGAAGGTGGGGGGTATCGGCGAGGAGCGCGTGCTCAGTATCAGATTGTCGATTTGCTAAAAGAGTATGGCTATCACTATGTTTGGGCCGGTTTTGATCTTCCACCACCCGCGGATGGTATCAATCTATTCGACCCGGAGCGACCGGAGAACCGTTCACCTGTACTCTATACGCACAGTGGGATTGATTCCGCGGGATCCATCTTTTTATTTTCGT
>JAYYRF010000454.1:0-4468 GCA_036127535.1 Myxococcota bacterium
GACAAGAACTGAGCATAGTGGCGAGTGTGATTATTGGAGCGGCGATCTTGGGTTTGATGGCTGTCGTATTTCTGCTCGCTCGTCGATATGTTTGAGACAGCAGGTATAGATTAAAGATCCAATCCATCGTTTCCGATCGGCCAAAACATTCCCCCTCCATAAGACTCTTCTGTGAGTCATCGCAAGGCTGCTCTCCAGCAACTCTCGATCATCATACAACGATAACCGCATCGTAATGCAATCAATACCGAAGGCGGTCACCTCAACAAAGGGGGAGTCGGCATCCAAATGGAGTATCGTCTCCACGCGGCACGGAGCAGCATCGGTCGAATATCTGCTGACTTGTATCTCGTGTGCAGCCGTCAGATCTTTTACGGGGCTACAAAAGAGAAGACCATACAAAACATCTGTCCGATCCGCCAAGGAAGTACAAAATATTCGAACACCTTTATCCCGCTCCGATACAGTGGAGCCGGCACAACAAAGACAAAATCCCGATCAAAAATTCAATCTCCTCCTTTTGACCGTATGTTATATTTTCTTCATACTTCGTGACCGGATTGATAACGATGAATAACAATCGCCTATTTCTCTTTCTTTTGTCCATTGCCTGTGGCTCTGAAAAAGGGGTGACCAGCTACAACGCTACCCCAGAAGCGACCATAACCTCTCACACCAACGCTTCCCAAGTCCAAGAGGGATATGAAGTGGCTCTACAAGGCATCGTTACCGATGCAAACCACAGTGCCGGAGAGTTGAGTGTGACTTGGAGCAGCGATCAACGAGAACTTTGCGCGCCACAATCCCCACAAAACGACGGTGTCACTCTCTGTCGAACGACCTTGCAAAGCGATGAGTCTGAAATCCGTTTGCTGGTCGTCGATCCAGAGTCGGCCAGCTCCCTTGCCTCTATCCAGTTGGAGGTTTTACCCACCGAAGTCCCAATTGCCGAGATTTTGGCTCCACAAGCCGACGGAAACTACTACAGCGATATTCCCATCTCTTTTTCGGCGCGCATTCTCGATGCCGAAGATCCATCCGAAGAGCTCTCTTTTTCATGGGAGAGTTCGGTCGATGGCACCTTGAATACTACAAGCCCACTTGATGCAGACGGCAATTTTGAAACCGAGTTCTTTCTTTCTGAGGGCAGCCACACCATTTCCCTCCGTGTTGAAGATCTAACCGGAAAAGTAGGACAAGACAGCGTAGACATCGTCGTCAATGGCCCCAACAATCTTCCCAGTTGCTCCATCTTCTCTCCCGCAACCGGCAGCGCATTTCGATCTGGCGAGAACATTCGCTTTGAAGCCAATGCCATCGATGCTGACTTGGAATACAACGCATTGTATACCCAATGGACCTCCGATCAGGATGGAAATCTTGGAATCGGAACCCTAAGCGCAGATGGCATCGCCCGACTCGATATCTCAAGCCTTTCCACCAACCCCCATAGCATCACCTTTACGCTGACGGATGATGTGGGAAGCTCTTGCGCAGACTCTATTTCGCTCTCCATTGGCACGCCGCCCATTGTTTCTATAGATGCCCCAACCCTTTCCAGTTTACACGCGGTTGGAGACAGCATCACCTTCCAAGCCACGGTCACCGATTCCGAAGACTTCCTCTCGGATGTGTCGGTTGCATGGTCATCGGATATTGACGGCGTCTTTTTTGAAAACATGGCCAGTGGAAACGGAGAGAGTCTGTTCTCCTTCGGCAACCTCAGCGCAGGCTACCACAACATCACGGTTGAGGCAACCGACTCCATCGGCCTACAGTCCTCCAGCACAACCACCATACAAGTCAATACGCTTCCAACGGCGCCAGAAGTAACCCTTTCACCGGATCCAGCCCAAACATCCGATAACCTAAACACCGTTGTATCCGGCGCCTTCGACGAAGATGACGATGCCGTTTCCTTTTCGTATGCTTGGACCCAAAACGGCAACAGCGTTGGCGTAAACACTGCCAGCATCGATGCCAGTCAAACCAACAAAGGCGATATTTGGAGGGTTCGCGTTACCCCCAACGACGGATTCGCCGACGGCCCGTACACCGAAGCCTCCATCACAATATCCAACACCTCACCGGTCATTTCGCAGCTGTCCATCGTCCCGACGGTTCCCAATACAAACGATACCGTAACCTGTGCGACGACGGTACTCGATGCGGACAACGAAACCCTCGTTGAAGATTTTGTATGGACCAATACGACACAAGGTACCACGATCGGTTCTGGTAGCACCATCACACTCTCTCCGGCACTCGTCTCTCCTGGCGATATACTGGAATGTCAATACACGGTAGAAGATGACGACGCTTCCGATTCCGATAGCGCCGTGGCCAGCATCGGCAACATCGGACCGACCGTCGCAGAAGTTCTCATTTCTCCGTCGGTAGCTTCTGTTGGCACCTCGCTCACCTGTTCTCTCACCGTTGATGATCCCGATCTTGAAAGCTACAGCGAAGACTTTGTTTGGACCAATCTCAACACCGGTTCTGTTCTTGGGGTGGGAAGTACCCTTACCATAGACGGGAGTCTCGCGTCCCCAACCGACGAGGTACAATGCACCGGCACCGTCATCGATCCCTCCGGCGCAAGCGGCTCGGGTCAAGCATCGATCGTCTTGGTTAACCAAGATCCACTCGTCGCATCCATCTCCTTCTCCCCAGCAACGGCCGCATTGGAGGAATATCTTGTTTGCGAGGCAACCGTTGAAGAACCCGACGAAGAAACGCCGACCGTAACCTATGCTTGGACCGATGCCAATGGCAATTCCTTGGGCAGCGATGCCGTTCTCTATTTGGATTCAACCCAAATCAGCGGTGGCGATTTGATTACCTGCACCGCCACTGCAACCGACGGCTATGGCGGCTCAGACTCATTTTTCGACAACTTTATCATAGAGAATACCGATCCCACCATCACATCTTTATCCATCTCACCTGCCGCTCCGGTGTCCTCCGACGAAATCCTTTGCACCGGCACCGCCAATGATCTCGACGGAGAGACTCTCGTCGAATCCTACACTTGGGAAAACCAAAACCTTGGATTGACGCTCGGAACGGGTTCTTCCTTGACCCTCTCGGCCTTAACGGCCTCTCCCGGTGATGTTATACAATGTACCTACACTGTTTCAGACGGCCAATCTTCGGTTTCCCAAGATACCTATGCAACGATCGAAAACCAAGCTCCGGTCGTCTCCAGCATCGCGATTACCCCCTCCAGCAGCTACAACGACAGTCTACTGTCCTGTACCCCCTCTATTGACGAACTTGACCTTGAGTCGTACACGACCTCTTATAGCTGGATTAACGACAACCAAGGATCCATTTTGGGAACCAGCAATACGTTGCAGCTCAGCAGTGTTACCGCTGCATCCGGCGATGTGATTCGGTGCACCGTGACCGTAGACGATGCTTCTGGAGCCACCCAAAGCAGCAGTGACGTCGTAACCCTTCTCAATCGCCCACCAACGATCGATAGCATCGAACTGGACTCGTCCACCATCTCGCTCTCGGAAACCATTACTTGTAGCGCTACCTCGTCGGATCCCGACGATGAAAGCACGACAATCTCCTATGTATGGAACAACGATACCGAAGGCACCACCATCGCAACCACTGCCAGCCTCACTCTTGACAGCAGTATGGCCACCGGACTCGACCAACTCTCTTGTGTCGCAACCGCAACCGATGCCGCTGGCGACACCAGTAGCGATTCCATCGGTCTTTCTGTCGAAAGCACGGCTCCGGAATTCACAACGGATGCCTCGATATCTCCTGCCTCGGGCATCAGCACCAGCAGTGTTCTCAACTGTGTTGCGGCCGCCAGTGATCCCGACGGTGGCAGCATCACTCTAAGCTACGAGTGGAGCAATGGAAGCAACGTGATCGGAAGTCTGTCTTCCATTACACTCGGTGCAACCCTTGCGCAGCCCACCGATGAAATTACCTGCACCGTTACCGCAACCGACGATACCGCTCAAACCGCAACCAGCACGGACTCTGTTATTGTTGAAAACACGGCGCCGATTATCGATTCCATCGCTATTGTCCCAAGCAGCGGCCTCACCACCTCCAGTGCTTTAACCTGCACCGCTTCTATCAGCGATGCAGATGGAGAATCTCTGACGCCCAGTTACGAGTGGAGCAATGGAGGCACCATCATTGGTACCGGTGATGCCCTGACCCTCACCCCAAGCCTCGCGCAACCATCGGACACCATCCTTTGCACCGCCTCGGTTTTCGACGCGTACGGAGCATCGGATACAAGCAGCGCCAGCGTTGCCGTTGACAACACCGCTCCGACCATAGACTCCATAAGCATCACCCCGGATCCGGCCTACAACGACGACACCATCACCTGTAACCAAAGCAGCAGCGATGCAGACAACCAAACCCTTAGCGAAAGCTATGTCTGGACCAATACCACAACCGGTGCGGTTCTGGGCAGCGGCACCAGTCT
>JAYYRF010000455.1:0-5563 GCA_036127535.1 Myxococcota bacterium
GCTTCTTTACCTGAGATGGTATCCGATAACTCTATTTCGCCCGTTTTTGGATCGGGAGACTCATCTGCACGAGAATCTGACAGTCCCCAAAGGAGTAACAGTGTCTGCATCATATCATTCTCTCCTTGTAGAATACCGCAGCAATACGGCATCGGTAATCATCTTTTCAATCTCAACATTCATCATCGGATTAATCTCACGAATCCCAGTGGGACTCGTTACATTAATCTCTGTTAGATATTGTCCAATGATATCTATCCCTACGAATAATAGACCTAACTTCTTCAAAACCGGACGTAAAACAGCGCAAATTTCTTTGTCGCGATCGCTTAGTTCAAAGGGCGCAACTTTTGCGCCAACATGCATATTGCCTCGATGGTCGCCGGGTTGTGGTACGCGTAACATCCAACCAACCGCTTCTCCGTCTACAAGGATTATGCGCTTGTCTCCTTGAACCACTTCTGGAATGTAACGCTGTACCAAAATGTAGTTTTTTTCCTCTTCTGTCAATATTTCAAGCATAGAACGAAAATTAGGATCGTCGTAGTGTGATACCAAAACCCCTCTACCACCATTTCCATCCCACGGCTTAATCACAACCTTTGTCTCTTGTTCTTTCGCAAAGCGTCTCGCTCGTTCTATTTCCCTCGTCACCATCGTCGGTGGACAAAATTGAGGGAACTGAAGCGCAAACATCTTTTCGTTTGCATTTCGAATCGAGAGCGGATCGTTGAGAACCATCGTCTTTTTGGGAACGAGATCCAACATATACGTAGAGAAAATATAGTCCATATTGAACGGAGGATCCTTTCTCATCCAAACGATATCAAAGGTTCCAAGAGACAATTCCTTTACGGGATCAACCTGAAAAAATGGTTCCTTTGGTGAAACAACGCAAAAGGAAACCGCTCCAAATGCTTCCCCTTGTAAAACATAAAGCTGATCTGGCGTGCAGTAGGCCACATTCCAACCTCTCCGACAAGCTTCAAGCATCAACATGTACGTAGAATAACCCGATACGTTGATTTTATCCAAAGGATCCATCACAAACAAAACATTCATTTTACTTTCCAATACAAAATTTCGTGAACAAGCGATCTAATACCGCTTCTCGTACTTCTTCACCACTTAATTCCGCTAATCGCTCTAAAGCTTCGGTGATCTCTTCTGCAGCAATTGCCGGACCGTAGAACCCCTCCAACGCTTGTGCGGCATTGAAACAGTGTTCCGACAAAGAGAGAAACAATTCATACTGTCTTTGGGATACCAGCTGGTATTGCGCGCCAGATGATTCTCTTTCCGACAAGCGAGATCGTATCTTTAATTTTAAGTCAGAAATCCCGTCACCATTGATGTTGGATACCATTGTATCGCAATTTATGCTCTCGTGTAATCGATCACTGTGTGTTCCAACCTCAATATAGGGGGTATTTCCAATCTTATCCTTCAACAAATCCAGCGAAGATTTTCCTTCGAGTAAAGAGAAGACCAAAAGACACAGATCCATCTCTTGCGCCAGTGATAATCCCATTGCAATCCCTTCTGATTCTATCGGGTCTTGTGAAGATTCTCGTGCTCCTGCAGTATCGAAAAAACAGATTTCCAAACCATCGATGTATATACTTTTCTCTACTACATCCCTGGTCGTTCCCGGAATATCACTCACAATTGCTCGTTTAAAGCCGATGAGCTGATTAAACAAACTCGATTTTCCCGCATTCACCGACCCGAGTAGCGCTACCTTTGCACCGTGAATACGAATTCGACCAACTTTCCAATTCTTCGCCGCATTGAGCGCTTGATCTCCGATTTCCCGAAGCTGTCCGCAGAGGACTTCATCTTCGATGTACTCCAAATCTCCTTCTGGCTGATCCAAACGAGCCTCAAGCTCAGCACACGCATCGAGTAACGCATTTCGGAACGAAGAAATACCCTCGTCCAAGTGACCCGTCATATTTTGTTGTGCAAGAGCAACACCATCGGTACTCGATGCGTGGATTAGACAATTGAGGGACTCTGCCTGTATCAAAGATAACTTACCGTTCTCAAGAGCTCTGCGTGTAAATTCACCACTCCTCGCCGGACGAGCTCCCAAATCCACACAGGCTTCAATGATCGTATCCACAATCAATGGATTTCCGTGGCAATTGATCTCTACGACGTCTTCTCCGGTAAAGGAACGAGGACCCGGCATGCTAATAACGAGAGCTTCGTCGAGGACTCGATCCTTGTGAATCAATTTTCTAAGCTCTGCGTATCGTGGTTTTAACGTTTTTCGTCGACTCAATTCGAGAACAATCTTCAAAGCGATAGACCCGCTCATTCGAATGAGCGCAACACCACTTTGTCCCCGAGGGGTGGAGCAAGCGACAATGGTATCCAAGCTTTACTCTGCAGGAAAAATTCGGAGTCTTTTGACTCCTTTATCCATAAAGCTCTCTGTCTTAACGCCTTCAATTTCGTTGATAACTTGATGAACAACTCGTCGTTCAAATGAATTGAGAATCTGCTTGATAATGAGATCTTCTCCGCTCTTTTTCACTTTCTCGGCCAACATCTTTGCCTTCTTTTCTAACACATCTGTATTTTTTACCTTTTTGCCTCTACGATCGTCTCTTTTACCTCTTCTTTCTCGAGATTCTTCTTTTTTTCCTCCCAAGATTTCAATGCGATATTGCCAGTCTGCAAACGACTTCTGCATAGCAGCTTCAAAAATACACTGAATGGCCTTTAATGTTACACCTTTTCGCCCGACGAGAAGACCTCCTTTTTCGGAATCAATTTGTATCTCGGCTTTCTGTTTCGCGAATATTTTGTATTGGGTTTTCGCTTCGATAGAGAGAAGCTCCAAGAGTCTGTCTATCCACTCTTGCGCTTTTTCGGCTCCAATAAAGTCTGCAGGATCTTTTGCCCATGCAAGGATACGCACTGTATCGACTGGCTTATTGCGATTTGCATCATTGCGAAAGTGAGAGAGATCAAAACTGTATTCCAGTGTCTTTGAATCTACTCCGAGTTCTTTGGCTGCGATATTCAAAGCACCGAAGAGTGTTGAAGCCTCTGCAGATATTTTTTCTGTCATTTTCTACCCCATATCTGAAGCAGGAACAAAGGACTTTTGCTCCAACTTCTTTCGAATTAAAAGCTGCTGTATAGATGTTAAGAGCATATTACAGCAGAAATAAATTACCAACCCACTTGGGAAGGTAAACATAAAGAATGTGAACATTATGGTCATGAACTTCATCATTTTCATCATCATCGCCTGTTGCTCACCCATGTTTTCCACGTTTGCAGGGCGCATAATTTTTTGACTCAGGAACATTAAAATTCCATATGCGACGGGCAGGATACCATAGGGATCAGGAGAGGTTAGGTCCTCCAGATAGAGAAAGGATGAGTTATACAGCTCGACACTGTATAGCAATGCACTGTACAGTGCAAACCATATCGGCATTTGAATTAGGGTGGGGAGACACCCACCAAGAGGAGAGACGCCGTGCTTTTTAAAAAGCTTCATCGTTTCTTGGCTTTGAAGCATTTGATCATCTTTATACTTCTCTTTCACCTCGTTGAGCAACGGCTGAATTAACTGCATTTTTTTGCCGCTTTCAAATGCTTTTTGCGTCATTGGAAAGAAGATAACTTTCACCAACAAAGTCAAAAAGATAATGGAAAGACCCCAATTTGAAAATCCACTATAAAATATCTTGAGCAGCCATAAAAGAACCCGAGAGAAAAATCCAAAAATGCCAAAGTCGACTGCTTGAGACCACTCGTTACTCATGACCCGCAACCGATCCAATTCTTTGGGACCAATGTACATCTTCAGCTTGATGTTACGACTTTCTCCATCGGCAAGAGGATTTGCGAGATACGACACCGTTCCATAAATTTCTTCTTCAAAGTGTCTCGCCTCCACACGATTAAATTGTGACTTTTCCGGGGCGACCTCTTCCGCTACGGCAACCAAGAAGTAACGAGATCCAAGGCCAAACCAGTACGGCGGTTGATCGGTTCCGTCAGGATTTTTTTTCACGGAATCAACGTCGGTATACCACTCCACACTGCCATCAACATAAGCGTGTGGTCGGAGTGCATCGTAAAAACGGCTGGGATCCTCCTTCATTTCGTCAGTCACAGCAATCCAAAGATCTTGTTTTAAACCCGTGTTGTTTTGAAAAGTAATATCAACGTTGTAAACATAGGGCTCGTCCGTCTTCTCGTATATTTTTTTAATTCCGAGACCGCCCATTTGGGAACTCGCGATAAGACCGTTGTCTGTCGCCGTGATGTTGTAGTTTCCGTCTAAAGATGGTTTCCCAACACCAGCCAAAACCAGTCCGCTTTTGTCAGTCAATATATTGAGGCTTGGCTCTCCTTCTATATAGGGTGACCAGGACTCGTCTTCGCCGCTCAAAATCCATGACCACCACGGATTCTTTTCCGGTAGTTCCGGAAACTGAATCAAGGAGAGGGACTCAACTGAACCGTGACGAGAGGATATCTTTGAATTGATTTCATCATCGGAAAAATCTTTAGAGTGAAAATTAACCCGAACTGATTTTGTTGTGTCGACGACAGTGGGTTTTTCGACGACATTTCCAGGAACGGAATCACTTGAAGAGGTCTGTTCTATGCCAACAACCGAATCTTGATTCGGGTTAACCATCTCTCCATTTTGTACCGGTGCTTGATTGGGAGCAAACCAAATTAACCACGCAAAGTATGCAGCAATGCTTAGTATCATTGCCCTTCGGAGCCGAGTTGCATTGTTTTGATTTTCTAAACTATCCATTTTGATGATCTGTGTTGAGATTATTTTTTAGGGGGTAAGGGGTCATAGCCCGCCGGAGTAAAGGGGTTACACCGCATGATGCGCCAAACAGTAAGAGACATTCCTTTCAGGAACCCGTATTCTTTGAATGCTTGGAGAGCATAATTGCTGCATGTGGGATGGAACCTGCATGATGGAGGTGTAAATCTTGAAATCATCTTTTGATAACCGCGAATAGTCCAAATAAATAGCTTTTTCATTGTGACTTTCTTGATAAAAATAAAAAAATACGACGGATCTCACTTTGTATTTTAGCAGAAGAGAATCGTACCGCGTTTGGATGAGCGATGATTACAACATCCCAAGGATCGATTAAAAGGGAGTACTCTTTTCGAAGCCCTTCTCTTATCCAGCGCTTCACCTTGTTTCGAACAACAGCGTTTCCGACTTTTTTACTGACTGTTATTCCTATTCTACTATTGTATCGGCTACTGGACATATATAAAACCAAAAAACAGGAGGCTCTTTTCTTAGAGCCTTGTCTTTGAACTTTTTGGAATGTGCTTCTCTTTCGTATCCTATAATCCTTAGGCCAGATCATGGATAGAACCAAAAATTATGCTTTCTTGGCGCGAACGGTGGGAACCAAACGAGAACGACCTTTTGCTCTGCGACGTCGAAGAACATTTCGACCACCCGGTGTTTTCATGCGGGCTCGAAATCCGTGACTCCGTTTTCTTTTTATATTACTGGGTTGGTATGTGCGTTTCATGAGAAAGCCTCCGA
>JAYYRF010000456.1:0-3897 GCA_036127535.1 Myxococcota bacterium
CGTTGTCTCCCAGCCCCGCTTCAGTCGGTTCCGACGATTTGACCTGTAGCATCGACATCGAATCGACGGACGATGACGGGGACGCGATTTTGTACACCTACCAATGGACCGATCCCAATGGCTCCGTCCAGCAAACCACTACCGAAGTGCCCGATACAAGCGACATATTTTTGGCGGCCGGAACCACCGAGGGAACATGGACGTGCGAGGTAACCCCCCATGACGGGATCGACGATGGTGCAAGCAGTACCGCCAGCGTACTCGTCGGGAGCACGTGCTCGAGCCTGTATTTTGATCAAGCCTCGAACCTAGAAGTTATGGACTCTTCCGGTCTTGCTCTCAACGAGGTCTCAATATCACTGTGGATACAACCCTACGATACGGACTACGGCTCTTGGGTTTCCAAGAAGGGACGCGGCTATGGCGGGCACCACGCCTACCATATCTTACAAGACAACGGGGCGTTCCGCGTTCGGTTTCAAATTGCGAACTGCTACCCCTGCGACGATGCGATTCATTTGATCGATATACGCGGCGGATCCATCACTCCCTATCGCTGGCATCACGTAGCGGCCACATACGATGCATCCACGGGATTGGGCTCCTTGTATGTAGATGGCGTCCTGGTCGCGAGCGAGGTTAAAGGCAGCGGTCTTGCGTATTATACGACGACCGAGCCCCTCAACATCGGCTCAGAGCACTACACCAACGTATACGATGGATACACCTTTGGTCTGGCCAACAATGTTCAGATCTTTGACGCCCCCCTTTCGAGTACCGATATCGCGGCACTTGCACAAAACAACAGCATTCAAAGCAGCGCAAGTCTCGTCTATACAACAACCAATACGAGCACCGATATCATCGATCAGTCCGGGAATGGTTTTGACGGCTGGGTCTCGGGCGTAACCGATACCGAAACCTGTCCGGAAGAAGACCTGGATGGCGACGGAACGTCCGCTTGGGAGGACTGCGACGATAATAATCCCGCCGTAACCACAGGCCCAAGTGGAGGGGGAGCGTATTGTCCGGGCATCGATTGCGAGCAAATCTTGGACGATGGATACAGCAATGGCGACGGAACCTACTGGATCGATCCATTGGGAAGTGGCGCCTTTGAAGTACATTGTGATATGACCACTGATGGTGGTGGCTGGACCCGTGTCGTACAGGGTGATTATGCGACCGACAATTGTCCGAATGGCTGGACGCGCTCTAGTGGACTGACAACGGTTTGCACCCGAGAAACCTCTTCGAGCAACGACTTAATCCGCAGTACGGCCATCGATGTTTTTGGCATCACCTACGATGAAGTGCGCGGCTATTTGGAAGGTTACCAGTTCGGCTCAAACGACGGCTTTGGAGACAATCCACCAAACGACATCAACGACACCTATGGCGATGTTGTTTCTTTCACCAATTCACCAACCGGCAACCGAGAGCATCTCTTTTCCTATGTCGTTGGCTTCGGTAAAACCAACAATGACGACAGCAACTGTCCGGGGGTAAACGGCGGAGCCAATCCTCCCTCGTTCGTTGGAAGCGATTATTACTGCGAAACGGCCAATCTTTCTGCGAGTGGCCCATCGTCTCAATGGTATACCAATCCTCTATACCAAGGGTATTGGTTTCAGGTCGCTTCTACTCCCACCGATGTCGATATCGAAGCCCGCATCATGGGAACCCACGTCAGCAGCAACGAGGACATCGGCGTTGGCAAAATGGAACTCTACATCCGATAAACAGAAACCCGTCTGCGGCATGGGCACCCCAAGATTATACTCTGCTCGGGGTTTGGTAAGCCTATCCGTCGTGAATATTGCGACGGGTTGTATCGTTGCTTCCGCGCTGCATCGTATGGGCACTGTCGCTTGCGTCTCCACTTTGGATCCAGCCTTTTCCGTGCGCCACCCCGGCAATGCGCGCATTTACAGAACGCGCGTGCCCGAGTAGATTCTCCGCGGTCACCACATTTTGCGGTCCGCATTCGATCGGATTGGCGAAGATGGAACTGTACCATCCAATAAACTGCTGCTCTTGCTGCCTCATTTCTGGCGATGCTTCTCCGCTTTGCGCGGCCGCGTTTTCCACGGCGTCTCCATGCGGCATCAACTCGGCACCCATTCGTATCAAGGATACCATCTTGCGGGCATCCGAAGGAATTTTCAAGTCGATTTGGCGCGAGCCAATCGCTTGATCCGCATTCCCTTCGATGGTTGTGAAAGTACCTTCTGCAGCATTGTAATTCTCTATCATCATCGTATGACTGCGCCCGTTAGAGCGAAACGTATTGTTGGAGCCAATGACGACGATATCTCCTGCCTGGGGAGTGGGTTGCTGCTCAAAGAATTGTTGAATCACACGGAGTCGCTCTTCCGCAGGGGTAACATCGATTAAAGTACGCAAACGGCGCCAATCAGCGCTTTCGATGAGTGCGCCGCTGCTTCCTTCGGCGCCCGGAATATCGGTGACCGGTGTTAATTGCTTTCGAGAGTTCGATTGACCGTTTTTCGCCCATCGCGTTAGGCGATATCCGGACCAAAAAATACTTTTGGCTTGGGCTTCAGAGGTGTCTTCGTTGAAAGCAAAGCCCAATCGATCAAAGATGGACCCGGTGAACGAGGTACACCAAGGCGCTCCGTTGGCGGCCCCATGGGTACGCATTTGCTCTTGATAATAGGTTGGAAATTCACCGCGGTTGCTGCCGCGGGTTTCCCAATTGCGGCTGGAGCCCGTCACACCACCTTGGTACGACCAACCCACCATAAATTCATTTTTGGCGAGCTCCACCGCAAGCTGCCCCATCGTTTGCGTCTTTTCTTCGTCGGTGATATCGGTTCGACTCATGTATCCGTGCAGCAAAGTGCGATCGGGAAGGTTGTCACGACACCAATTCGTGAGCGACACCACTGCCTCTCGCCGCTGGGTTGCGTTACTGGAATTTTCAAGCCCCTCCAGCAACGGCGCCAATTCGTCGTTTTGTTCAGAAGACGGCGTACAGACCTCTTCTAACCGCTGGGCGTTGCCACGCGGTTGCTGATACCCTTGGTTTCCAACCGCATTTGTGTTGGCATCGTTATCGCTGTTTTGTTGCTCTGTTCGGCGTCTACGACCGCGCATGAAAGATTCCCGGGACACTTGGGTTTGAAGCAAACACAGTCTATCACGGCGAACCAATACTGGGGATTCTATGCTTCAATGCATTAAAAATATAGGTTTCAGACAACTGGGTAAATAAAAAAATGCACAAAGCAAACAGAAAATTGAGATCAAAAAAGCAAGAGTTTAATGAAATGCGTCGAGCAGAGTGAAAAGCGAAGGCTGTACAACGTTTTGCAATCCTTGTAAAACCGCTTTTGTATGCTCTCTTCCACTCAGAATCCCCAAAGAAGGAATCGCGGTGAAATGGGATAGCCTATAGGGAGCCACCACCTCGTTGAGATCGATGCTTTCCAACGCTTCCGCGATCGAAGGATCTTGCTCAAGGCACCAGCGCAATGTTTCCCAAGCGAGTTCGGCGTGTTTCGATTCATCGGCGATAACCCGCTCGAGAAAGGCACATATCGCCGGCTCGGTGGCCTTGACCCGCTGGTTAGCGGCGAGAACGACAGCAATGCTCTCTCCAACCGCCCCTTCTTTGAACGTCGCCACCGCCAGTTCCCGCAGGCTTTGCGCGAGTTGAGGCTGAATCGACATGGTGTGGGGGCCCACAGATGTTCCCAGTAGTTCCGAGGCGATACCAAAGGCCATTTGGGCGTGTTCGATTTCATCTTGGATGGCGGCTTGCACCTTTTTGAGAAGCGAAGGCGGTGCGCCAAACTGCATTAGTTCCAGCGCAAATTTGTGAAAAGAAGCGATGGACGCATGCTCGAACAGTGCGGTTTGCCGATAAAAAGC
>JAYYRF010000457.1:0-5059 GCA_036127535.1 Myxococcota bacterium
TATTCCCAAAGAAACCGTGGTTCCTTCTGGTGTGTGATGCCCCACTGCAATTTGAATGCTTGAAGGATACGCCAACCAAAGCTCGTTGGTATAGCCGGCGCCCGTCCCCGCGTATTCTGCTGTAATGGGAGCACCCAATCCGTTAACGCGTAGTTTCGCTTCTGGATGTTGTGCAAATTCCAAATTGGGGTCGAGGCAGGGATCTTCTTCCTCCTCTTCGATGACCGTCTCCTCCGAAGTACCCATGAGTGGAGTCATATGGGATCCAATGCTGCTTTGTAACCAAAGAGAACCGGTAAAAGTATCTTCCGTATCCGGGCGAAACCGGACAGGAATTTGAAGACTCTCGGACGGCAGGAGGGAAAGCGGAAAGGTGGGGGCTTGGGGTGCATCAAAAACGGGGTTGTCGATAAAAATATTTTCAAGATTCACCATGTCTCCGCCAACATTGCGAATTTCGATGCTCTCGATGGAAATAGATTCTACCGGAACGAAGCCAAAGTTTAGCGGGTTTGGAGAGAGGAGCAGCGCTCCACGCGGAACATCCCCGTACAAAGGTACTTGTAACAATGGATTGCTCGTATCGGAGCTTTCAATTTCCATTACGCCTTCTTGCCATACTCCTTCCGATGTGTATAAGACCTCTATCGGTTCTACTGCTTCGGCTGCAAGTGATGTTGGGAGCGGTGAAAGTATCGCAAAGGAATCGCTACCCATGATGCGAATAGAGTCGATGTTTACGCTCGCCGTCCCGCTGTTGCGGAGAGAGAAAATCGTTTGTACTGCGCTACCCGTTGGTTGTTCACCGTAATGGTATCGATCCGGAAGGATTTCGATTTTAGAGGCCGATTCCTCTCCTTTTTCGAGCATCGAGAGATTGTTTTCACTGCAAGCCAGTAAGAGAACATACATGCTAAATCCTTCTGTCAGACCTATACAATCTTTAGCATGTAATTATTGATATAGCTCTGCGTTTAGCAACGGAAAAAATCTTTGTTGTCGTCTCGAAACGTACTCGAATTGACATGAAGAATTGTATGTTAAATAAGAGAAATGTTTTGAGAATTACGATGCTCTTCTTTTTACTGTCTGCCTGCTCTGAAGATATTACCGTTGAATTTGGTGACACAGCTGATCTGGAAACCACTCTTGAAACGAACGAGGTCACCTTCTATGAAGACGTGCGCCCCGTTCTCGACAGGACGTGTAACCAATGCCATTGGGAATCAGGTCGTTCGTTTTCCATGATTGACCATACATATCCTGTCGTATGGGCATCTACATTGGCACGGGACTTGGTCGATGGCGGTAAACCACCCCCAACACCCGATCCAACATGCGCAGACTATGTTGGGGGAGAATGGCATTTACGTCAAGACGACATAGATCTTATCGTGCGATGGGTCGAAGATGAAACGCCCATCGGAGATCCCAACAATGCGCCGGAGTACACGCATTGGCCAAGTATTGGAGAAGCAGATCAAATCCTACGTCCGGTGGAGTCCTTCTCGGTTCCGAGAACGGAAGGGTACCGTTGTTTTGCCTTTGAGACGGATTTAGCCTCCATAGGAGCGGTTCAATTTGAAACGGATAATGAAGAACTCATACACCATTCCCTTTTGTACTTGGGAGATCCCGCCTATGAAGTTCCGTCTGATGCAGAGCAGGGATTTGACTGTTTTTACTCTGGACGGGAAGAGTGGAAACTTCTGAGTGCTTGGCGACCGGGTGCGCCGTCTTTGGAATTGACTTCGGGAGTCTCGGTGTCACCTGAAACCAAGCTGATTATGCAAGTGTATTATACCCCTCCGGTGGGGGTTGGCCCCCAAGAGGAGTCTGTTGTTGAACCCTCGTACTCTTGGAATGTGCAAGACGGATTCGATGGGGGAGTATTCTTACATCGGAGCGAAATAACCGACTTTCGCATTCCTGCAGACTCTTCGGAACACAGAGAGGATGGAATAATGGTATGGAACGGTGGGCCTGCTACAATCATGGGGCTCATCCCGAGAACCCATCTGCTCGGGATTGAGGTAGGGGCGTCCTTGCACTACGCCAACGGTGGCACCGAATGTCTTCTATCTCAAAATGGATACGATTTTGGAATGCCCCACAACATAATGTTCAAGGAAGGGTTACCCATCGCGGACGGAGATAGTATACGCTATCATTGTTCTTGGGACAATTCAGATGGCAATTTGCGTCAAACGAAACACCCACCTGTCACCGTGCAATCCGGGTACGGTGTTGAGGATGCCGTTTGTCAGATGAATTTCATCGTCAAGCCCGATTAGTCTCATTTGCATCTTGGCTTGTATAGCCACCAGCGCTCGTGGTTTATGGGTCTGAATTCTTTTATGTTCTGCCACTGGTTGGGATGTAGATAGTCCTTGATCGAAGTATAGCCAGATGTTGAGGGTGAGGTGAGTAAGAGCAACGCATCATTACAGCGCTGGCTGTGTATCTTTGCGGCGGTTGGAGAACTCCGATAATTTTTCGGAAGCATACGCGCATGTCGAACCGAATTGTCTGTCACATACACGGCTGTTTCAGGAGGGATATTTTTGTCCGTCCATCGAATTACGGGCACCATCCTCTCTGTAATGCAGCTACCAATTTCCCATGGGATAGAACGAAAAAAAGGCTGCCCCCGATTTAAACACAATCCAACGGTGATAAGCAGAACGAAAGGAGCGACATTTTTAAGATGCAGCTGCTTGTGTAAGATCCCGTTTTCGGGAAGGATGTGAAACGCGGCCCATGCGAAGAGTCCGGCCGCGGGGATCCCCAAGAAAGATAGGTGATACGGTTCAATGAGAAGCAGGACAAACAGAGGGATCGCCGGTACGATGTGCAAGGCAATCCAAAGGAGGTTGGAAAGATCAACGTTGCGGTTTTTTTTGTAGCAGACCACACATCCGAGAATCGCCAAACCAATCCCTGCCAAGAGATAGCTGCCAATTTCATTGGTGAGACGTATCCATGCATTGATAAAGAGCTCTCCATAACTGTCCGGAGAGTTAATGGTGGTTTCGATGGAGCCCCAGTTGAGGAGGGCATGATTTTTCTCGATAAAACCACGGTTGCCGTGCAGTCGATTTAAATCGATATACAGCTCCTCGTACTTTTTTCCGTATACGATGATTCTCTCAAGCCAATAGAATAGGACGATGGATAGGGGAGTGGCGCCGATGCTAAATCCCAAAATCCGCTTTAGTTTCTGTTTCTGCCCCTTTACCGTCTTGAGCAAAAAGAATGCGCTAATGAATGGAAAGATGAACCCCTGTTCTTTGCACAAGGGTAGAATGGATACGAGAAATCCGAGCAGTACCCACGCCCAAAATTTAGACGATTTTGCCAGCGGATAGCCCAAGGCAAAGTGTAACGCAACCAACGCATTGAATGGAAGTTGCGCAGTAACGGAGAGAACCAGGCCAGCATAGCTGTGCGACCAAAGCAAAACCAAGGTGCCCATAATCGCCGCGGGGATTCCATAGAAGCGCAACAGTGCGGCAAAAAGAGTCACTTGACAGATCACCCATGCAAACTGCGAGTTGAGTTGTAATGCATCCAGAGCGGTGAAGCCTTGTTTCATCCACAAAGAAGCCGCGAATAGCGTTAGTGGCAATCTATCTTTTGCTGCGGCATCGACATACCGCTCTGCAAAGAAGTAATCCGCCGCTTCCGTCCAGTGTAAGACATCGACATGACAAGGAAAGCTATGAATGCCTTGGAAGACAGATCGAATCCATACATACAGGCTTATCGCAAAGATGGTTATCAGTATCAGATGGCGTTTCAATCGAGAAGCCTGGAGATAAATGGTTTACTATTTCAATAATAGAGCAAATTTGGTATCGCATCTTTCTTTTCTGCTTTCACCGCCTAAGGTGATATCGGATAGCAATCATGATGAATAAATTGCTATCGTCCACCTATATCATACCCACAGTCCTATTTCTGTTTGTTCATCTATTTTTGATCTCCTCTCTTGACTTATCAGATCTCCCCGGTGCTTCCGGTACGTTGGACTTACACGGAGCGATACAAGGCTCTGTTCAGACCTCCCAAATAGGCTGGTATTGGAAGCAGCTTCACCTTCGTGGAATCGGGTGGGAAGATGCGGTTTGGAGTACCTCACTTGCGGGCGTGCTATTGGCCTTTGTTGGGTGCTTGATCGCTGGGAATGCTTTAGAAGGGAAAAGAGGGGCTCGGACGATTGGGTATTTGATTTTGTTTTGGCCTCCAATTCATTTTTTCGGAGTTGTTGTTGGAGTGGATCCGCTCGTATTTGGTCTGTCTTGGTTTGCGGTTTCCCTTTTTTGGATCGCATTCTCTGTCCGCTGGTGGGGCATCGTCCCGATGATCTTGGGAGGATACTTGCTCTCTCATGCATTAACGCTCAAGATTTTTGCGGCTCCCATGCTCTTATACGCAGCACTCTCTCCACTTTGTATTCGCCGCTGGCATCCATCTTTGTGGCTAACGATACCGATATGGCTTCTCTCTTTGAGCATAGCCGTTCCGGATTTGGGCGGAGAAGGTGACTTGCGTGGTGGACTTCGGATTCCAGAAGTCGATTGGTTACCATTGGCAGCCGGTTGGTATCGTTTGAGTCGAATGATGTACCTGGGTATGCCTGAGGGTAAGTTTGATCAAATTTTGATGGTATCCTTCGTTGTCGTGATCCTTTGCCGGCATCGCTGGAAAACCCGCGTACCGATGGTAATCGTATCTGGCGCGATTTTATTGGTCTCGACTTTTATTTTGGAGGAACATCTGCGCACGCGTTTGATCGCGCCCGCCGTTTTTGGTTCTTTGCTTCTCCTTGCCGTGAGCATATCGATCCGAAGATGGCTTAGGCCCTTGGGATTGTTGATTCTGTTCGGCTTCTTTCTGGAATTGTGGACATTTGTGGATCTCTTTGCCGAGCGTCGTACCCAATGGGCGGGAGCCAAGGAAGATCCGTTTCCCAATGCGCCGCTTCTTTGGCGCTCTCAATACATTGAGAATCCGATCTTATTCAAAGATTTGACCTTGTATGGTGCCGTCGATGCTC